>JALHSW010000002.1 GCA_022865365.1 Acidimicrobiia bacterium
GAAGTCGACCACACGCAACCCGGCCAGGCCCGGGTCACTCACGGTCGCGGTCACGGTGCTGACTCTGGCAGAAACCGAGCGCCCATTCACGGTCCGGGCCCCGACAGGCTCGAGCCGACACGCCTTGCGAGAACATCAACGGTGATTCAAGATCTCGCCATGCCCCGGATCGATACGGCCCAGCCCGCCGGCTCATGACCACCACCGACGACCTGGGCTTCGACCCCGAGGTCCTGCGCGAGAAGTACCGCCAGGAGCGGGAGCGGCGCCTCCGGGCCGACGGCATCGAGCAGTACGTGGAGGTCGCCGGCACGTACGCGCAGTTCGCTCTCGACCCCTGGGCCGACCCGGGCGTCACCCGGGAGCCGCTGAGCGACGAGGTCGACGTGGCGCTGGTCGGCGCCGGCTTTGGCGGCCTGCTGACCGGGGCGCATCTGCGTGAGCGCGGCGTCGAGAGCATCCGCCTCATCGAGAAGGGCGCTGACGTCGGCGGGACGCGGTACTGGAATCGGTACCCCGGGGTCGCGTGGGACATCGAGTCCTACGTCTACATGCCGCTCTTGGAGGAGCTCGGCTACTTCCCGTCCGAGAAGTACAGCAAGGGCGAGGAGATCTTCGGGCACTGCCGGCGCATCGCCGAGCACTACGACCTCTACCGTGACGCGTGCTTCCAGACGGAGGTGCGCGAGATCCGCTGGGACCAGAGCGACTCGCGTTGGGTGATCTCCACCAACCGCGGCGACGCGATGCGGGCCCGGTTCGTGTGCATGGCGAACGGCTTCCTGCAGAAGCCGAAGCTGCCCGGGATCCCCGGCATCGAGGAGTTCCGCGGCCATACCTTCCACACCAGTCGGTGGGACTTCGCCTACACGGGCGGCGACGCGCAGGGAAACCTGACGAACCTTGCCGACAAGCGTGTCGGGATCATCGGCACCGGCGCCACCGCGGTGCAGTGCGTCCCGCACCTCGGCGCCGACGCTCAACACCTCTATGTGTTCCAGCGCACACCATCGTCGGTCGACGTGCGGGCCAACCGCCCGACCGACCCGGAGTGGGCCGAGAGCATGGAGCCGGGTTGGCAGCGGCACCGGATCGAGAACTTCCAGGTCCTCACCGCCGGCGGCGTCGTCGAGGAGGACCTCGTCGCCGACGGCTGGACCAGCATCACCAAGAAGCTGCTGGCGATGCGACTGAACAACACGAGCGGTCTGTCGCCCGAGGAGCTCGCCGAGACGATGGAGCTGGCCGACTACGCCAAGATGGAAGAGGTCCGGGCCCGCGTCGATGCGATCGTGGAGGACAGCGCAACGGCAGAGGCCCTCAAGCCGTGGTACCGGCAGTTCTGCAAGCGACCGTGCTTCCACGACGACTACCTGCAGACGTTCAACCGGGAGAACGTCACGCTCGTCGACACCCACGGCCAGGGCGTGGATCGGATCACCGAGAAGGGTGTCGTCGTCGACGATGTCGAGTACGAGCTCGACTGCCTCATCTTCGCGACCGGTTTCGAGGTCGGCACCGACTACTCGCGCCGCACCGGGTTCGCGCTCGTCGGCCGCGACGGACTGACCCTCACCGACAAGTGGGCCGACGGCGTGCGCACCTTCCACGGGCTGCACATCCACGACTTCCCGAACTGCTACATCCTGAGCACCGCCCAGTCGGGGCTCACGGTGAACTTCCCGTACCTCCTCGACGTTCAGGCGCGCCACGTCGCGTGGATCATCGCGTCGGCGCTGGACCACGACGTCGTGGAGCTGGAGGCATCCGCGGCAGCCGAGCAGGCGTGGGTCGACGAGATCGTGGCGCGCGGCGAGCGCACCGCAGACTCGGCGAAGCACTGCACCCCCGGTTACTACAACGC
>JALHSW010000034.1 GCA_022865365.1 Acidimicrobiia bacterium
CACGCTGTGGCCTGGCCACTGCGGACCACCGACTTCGACGTCCTGGGCCACGTGAACAACGCCGTCGCGTGGACCGCCGTCGAGGACGAGCTCGCTCGTCGCGCACCCAGTGTTGGTGGCCCCGAACGCGGGCTCGCCGGCGCGACGCTCGAGTATCGGGCCGCGATCGACCTCGGGGACGCTCCCGAGCTCGTGTCGAGCATTGCGCCGGGTCTGCTCTCGTGCTGGCTCCGGTGCGATGGCGACGTCCGAACCGCGGCACTCGTGCGGCTCGACCCGGCCGATCTGTCAGGGTCAGCACCGTGAGACCCGTCGTTCTTCGCGGGCAAGCGGTAACGTGAACGGCTTGAGTGCAACGGCGGCGTTCGCTCCACGGGCCATCCCGTTGTTCAGCGTGGTCATCCCGATGTGGAACGAGGAGGACTCGTTCGCGGCGACGGTGGGTGTCCTCCTCGCCGCATGCGACGACCTCGCGGCTCGGGGCGCGATCGAGACGTTCGAGCTCGTTCTCGTCGACGACGCGTCGGGCGACTCCACGGGCGCTCTCGCCGACGCCGCGGCCGCCGCGGATCACCGGATTCGGGCACTGCACCACGAGCACAACCTCGGGCTCGGCGGCTCGATCAGGACCGGACTCGCGGGCGCCCGCGGTGATGTCGTCCTCTACACGGATGCCGATCTGCCCTTTGACCTGTTCGAGCTCCCGCGCCTGGTGCGGCTCCTGCAGGTCTACGAAGCCGGGATCCTCAGTGCGTGGCGCACGGACCGGCACTCCGAGGGCTTTCGGCGCGCGATCTACTCCGGGTTCTACAACCTGCTGGTCCGAGTTCTCCTGCGGCTGCGCGTCCGGGACGTGAACTTCGCGTGCAAGATGATCCGCCGTGAGGTTCTCGACGACATCGAGCTGCGCAGCACCGGGTCGTTCATCGACGCGGAGCTCATCGCCCGGGCGAACCGGCGCGGCCACCGGATCATCCAGGTGGGGCTCGACTACTTCGCGAGGTCCGTCGGCGTCAGCACGCTGTCGTCGTGGCGGACGATCCGTGGGATCCTGCGGGAGATGTTCTCGATGTCCCGTGAGATCCGCCGCTTGCGCCCGGCGGCTCCGCCCGAGGCCGGGGACGCGTCATGAGCGATCGCCTGCTCGTCGTCAACGCAGATGACTTCGGTCTCACGTCCGGGGTGGACCGCGCAATCCTGCGCGCCGGCGCCGACGGGATCGTCACCAGCACCTCCGTCCTTGCGACCGGATCCGCGTTGGCCGGTTCGGTCTCCGATCTGCGGGCTTCAGCCCTGGGCATCGGCGCGCACCTGATCGCGGTCGGCGGTGCTCCGCCGCTGCTCTCGGCGCGCGAGGTGCCGAGCCTCGTCGACGGGCAGGGCCGCTTCCCGCGCTCGTGGCACGTGTTCGTCGGTCGCTCGGGGCGACGTGCGGTCGATCCCGACGATCTCGAGCGAGAGTTCACGGCACAGATCGAGTCGCTCATCGGTTCCGACCTGTGCTTGACCCACCTCGACACGCACCAGAACATCCACCTCTGGCCGTCAGTCGCGCGCGTCGTCGTGCGACTCGCCCGGCGCTACGACATCGGGTTCATCCGGATCCCGCGCACGAAAGGACGCTCACCGCTCGCGATGGGTGTTCGCGTGCTCTCCGGGCGTCTGACGCGTCGGGTCACCGCGGCGGCCCTGCCGACGACGGGCGCGACAGTCGGGCTCGACGAGGCCGGCGCGCTGCACGAGACCGCCCTACACGATGCCATCGGGCGCCTCGGTGCGTCGGGCGTCGACGCGGCCGACATCGTGTGCCATCCCGGAGAGGCCGGTGACGCCGAGCTCGAAGCCACGGGGTGGGGCTTCGCGTGGGCGGACGAGGTCGCCGCGCTGACGTCCCCGGCGACGTCCGAGGCGGTGCAGGCGGCAGGCTTTCGTCTTGGCACCTATGCCGACGTGGCCCGAGCCGAGGCGCGCGTGCGTCCCGGCAACCACAGCTAGCGTCCGGCCGTGGTGAACTGGCCGTGGTGAATCCGACGGCCGCGGGTGACGCGGGTCGCCGAACCTCGGTGGCCGAGCCGACGCAGCCTGAGCCGACACAGACCAAGCCGAAACATGGGCGTTCGCCGACGCGCAACCTGCTCGCCGGCGTGGCGCTCGCGTACGTCGCAATCGCCGGGGTCCTCACGGGCATCACCGCGTTGGCGATCCACCTCGCCGGCGCCGCACCGACATTGTCGTACCGCGGGTCGAGCGTCCTCGGAGGTTGGTGTCGGTTCGACTGCACCTGGTACGTCGACATCGCCCAGCGCGGCTACTACTACACGCCGGGCAAGCAGTCGTCGGTCGCGTTCTTCCCCGGCTACCCGCTCGTCGTGCGCGCCGTCGACGGCATCGTCGGCAGCCCGGTCATCTCCACCGCGCGCGTCACCTGGGTGGCGGGCTTCGCCGCCGCGGTGCTGTTCGCGCTCTGGACCACGGGGCGCCTCGAGGCGCGCGTCGCCGGCTGGGCGGTCGCGGTCTTCCTGCTCTACCCGTACGGGTTCTTCCTCTTCGGCGCGGGTTACGGCGACGCGCTGTTCGTCGCACTCGTGCTTGCCGCGTTCGTGCTCGTCGAGCACGAACAACCGGTGCTGGCCGGCGTCGCCGGGGCGCTGGCCGGGGTTACGCGCCCGATCGGCGTGGCAGTGGTGGCGGGCCTCGTGCTCGTCGTGCTCGAGCGGCGGGGCGGGCTCCCGCGTCGCGCGGGTACCACGGGCGCCCTGGCACGGCTCGGCGTCCCTGCCCGCATCGAGCTCGGGCGGTTCCGGCCGCGCGACGCCGGCGTCCTCCTCGCAGTGCTGGGCCCGGTGGCCTGGTCGGCGTGGCTGGCCGACCGCTTCGGTGACGCGTTCGCGTACGTGACCGTGCAGCAGGCATGGGATCAGACCGAGGGTCCGCACACCTGGTTCAAGGTCGGCTTCGGGGGTCAGCTCCTCCGCGGTGCGGACACCGGGTACGTGGCGGGGCTCGTGATCCAGGCGATCCTTACCCTGGTGGCACTTCTCGCGGCGCCGGCGATCGCGCGGCGGTTGGGTCCGGGATACGCCGGCTACACGGCCGTGGTCGTCGTGCTCGCGGCGTTGGGGACGAAGGACTTCCAGGGCATGGGTCGTTACCTCCTCGCTGCCTTCCCGCTGTTCGCGCTCGTCGGCGTACTGATCGCCGACCGGCCGCGCGTGCGCGTGGCCCTGATCGGCGCGTGCGTTGTACTCCTCGCGTTCGCTGCGTTCGGCTTCGCTCGCAACTGGTACCTCACGTGAGCGACGTCGCGGGGACGACGGCTCGACGTGCGTATCGCAGCGCACCGCTGACCGTCCGCGTCCACGTCGCGGGCCGCTGGTGGACGTGCCCGTTCGGGCCGATCGCCGATGCGTTGACTGGCGCAGACCGGGTCCTCGACGTCGGGTGCGGACACGGACTGTTCCCGCTGTACCTCGGCATACGTCATGGCGCATCCGAGATCGTGGGCGTCGAGATCGATCGGGAGAAGCTGATCGTCGCACGCGCGGCGGCGCTCTCCGCCGGGCTCGCCAGCCGCGTGAGCTTCGAGGAGGTCGGCCCCGGGTACACACCCGCAGAGGAGCCCCCGGTTCGTCCCACCGAGGGTTGGGACGGGATCAGCGTCGTGGACGTGCTCTACCTCATGGGCCCGGAGCGCGCGATGCGGCTGCTCCGTGCCGCAGCGAAGGCGCTCGCCCCCGGCGGGAAGCTCGTCGTCAAGGAGATCGATACGACCCCGGCGTGGAAGCACCGGATCAGCGCGGTGCAAGAGGTCGTCGCGACGCGCGTGTTGCGCATCACCCAGGGCGATCACAACCAACAGGTCGCGAGCTCGACCGTCGTCGCCGAGCTGACGTCAGCAGGCTTGGACGTCACGACCGTGCGGCTCGACCGAGGGCGCATCCACCCCGACTACCTGGTGGTGGGGACCCGCCCCTGAGGTCAGGGCTGCGCGGCGCGGAGGGTCTCGACGGTCAGCTCCGTCGTAGCGCCGGCGTGCACGCCGAGCCCGCTTCCCCGACACGGCTCGCGGCCGAGGTCGATCGACGCTCGCGACAGCGCGGCCACGGTCAGCACGGTCTCGGCGTCGACGCAGACGGTGAGGCGATCGCCCTGCACGGTGAGGGCGACCATGTGGCGTCCGTAGAGCCCCGCCGGGTCGGTCACCGGCACCTGCACGATCGGTCGCCAGTGCGGTCGGTCGTCCGCCAAATGTTGGAGGAGATACCCGCCACCGCTGGTCGCCGGGTCGAGGTCGAAGGAGTAGCCGGTCACGCGCTTGTGCTCGTCGACGCTCGCGCGGAACAACACGCCGAAGCCTGCACCCGCGCTGTAGTCGAGGACCACCTCGATCGTGACGTCGCCTGTGGCGACGAGATCCGAGAGTGCCCAGCGCGTGTCGGCGCGGCGAAGGGCGAGCGCGCCGTCATCGGCCATCGAGGTCGCCGGGAACAAGCCGCCGATCTGCCAGCCGGTCCCGGCCGGCTGGAACGGGGCCGCCCTCGCGGGGGTGTGGAGCTCGTCGGGCACGACGCTGGTCGCGGTCGTGTCGTGTGGGGCGCGCCAGAGGATCGGGGTGGTGTCGAGCGGCTCGGGCGCCGTGTCGTCGATCGTGGTGTCGTCGATCGTGGTGTCGTCGATCGTGGTGTCGTCCCGGCCACCGTCGCGGAGGACCACCGCGGGTGGTGCTTCCGCGACTGCCGCCGCGTCGCGCAGGCCGGTCCAGTCCGTCGCCGCGTCGTCGGGGACGGCGTAGGCGCTCGCCGCGTCGGTGAGCGGCCCTTCGAGCACGTCGACGACGAAGCCGTCGATCCCGTCGTGACCGTTCGGCGCGGGCGGCGTGAGGCCGAAGGGGTCGGAGCGCAGGGTGGGCATCGGGACCGCGAACGGGTCGGACACAGGCTCGGATGCTTCGCCGGGTACCAGCGGGTCGAAGGGGTCGGGGCGCGTGTCGTCGACATCGGCCCCGAGGGTGGTGGACTCCGACCCGGGCAGCGCGAACGGGTCCCGGGGCAGGGTCGAGAGTGGGTCGATCGGCGCTCCGGACGGGTCCGTGGCCGTGCCCGGTGCCTGTGTGTCTGGTGCCGATGCATCGGCTTCCATCGCGGGCATCGGCATCGCTACGGGCGACGGCTGGGGTGAGAACGGATCCTGGGCGCGCGGCGCCGAGAAGAAGTCGACGACCGGCGACTCGGGATCGGGCGTCCCGAAGGAGCTGTAGACGGACGTGTCGCCTGACTGCGGTGCGGAGGGGCCTGACTGCGGTGCGGAGGAGAGGGACAGCGGGGGGAGGATCATCGCCCGGAGGCGGGCTGCCTCTTCCTGGCTCGCGCCGATCAGCTCGACGAGTCGAGCCTCGATGGCTCCCGGTGTTCCGCCGAGGGCTTCGGCGAGCGCAACCAGGTCCGGCTCGCGCAGCGGCACGCGGCTCCCGGGCGGGAGGTTTCGGAGCTCGTAGACCATCGACAGGTACTCGCGCAGGAGACCGTCGGGCGGTGCCGGGTCGCGGAGGCGCCTGATGCTGTCGCCCATCGCGAGGGACGAGAGGCCCGAGCCCACCTTGAGTGGCTCTCGCCCGGGGAGGAGCTCGTTCACGTCTACGCCGCACGAGCCGGCGAGGCACCAGAGATCGCTCTCGGGGATCACGATGCGGCCGCGCTCGTACGCAGCGAGCTCGCGACGGGTCAGCCCGGCCGAGCGGGCAACCTCGGAGCGCGAGAGGCCCTGCTTGCGTCGGACCTGACGGAGGTGACGCCCCGTATCCTTCGACGACTTGCCCCCAGCCTGGGTCTGTTCGACAGTCTTCGCCACGCGGGACGTATCGACCTACTCGCCTGCTCGCTGAAGGGCAGAATGCAGCCTCGACGCCGAGCAGGAGCGGAGCACACGATGGCCGATCAGGATTTCGCGGGCAGGGTCGCGCTCGTCACCGGGGGTGGTTCGGGGCTCGGCCAGGCCGCGGCACGGCTGCTGGCCGGGCGGGGGGCGCTGGTGGTCGTGGCGGACGTCAACGAAACGGGTGGGGCGGAGACGGTGCAGCAGTGCATCGATGCCGGGAGCGAGGCGGTGTTCTTCCGCACCGACGTCACCCTCGAGGCCGATGTCCAGGGCGCGGTGGCGACCGCGGTCGAGCGCTGGGGGCGCCTCGACGCCGCGATCAACAACGCGGGTATCAATGGACCGGCGAAGCCGATCGCCGACTACACACTGGACGAGTGGAACACCGTGCTCGCGACCAACCTCACCGGGGTGTTCCTCGGCCTCAAGTACGAGATCCCCCAGATGCTCGCTCAGGGCGGTGGTGCGATCGTGAACACCTCGTCTGGTGCCGGATTGCGGGGATTCGCGCTGCTCCCCGCGTACGTCGCGACCAAACACGCGGTGCTCGGGCTCACGAAGGCGGCCGCCCTCGCGTATGTGAAGGCGGGAGTGCGCGTCAACGCGGTGTGCCCCGGGAGCACCCGGACACCGCTGCTCGAAGGTTTCATGGGCGGCGACCCTGCGATGGAGGCCGCGATAACGAACTCTGCGCCGATTGGCAGGCTGGCGCGGCCGGAGGAGATCGCGGAGGCCATGGTGTGGCTGCTCTCCGACGCTGCATCGTTCATGGTGGGCCACGCGCTCGCGGTCGACGGCGGCGCGATCGCGTGACCTACCGCTGTCCCCACACCATCGGATCGTCGTCGGGTGCGTCGCCGAGCATCGCGACGGGGTCGTGCTTGTCGATGTGGCCGATGAGACCGGCGTAGATCCCGTACCCCACGAGCCGGCGCAACCGCGGCGAGAAGTGGGTGGCAACATCCTGCGGGATGCCGAGCTGCTGGTTCTCCTGTTGGCGGACGAAGCCGGCGCAGTAGTTCATCGCGAGTCCGGCCCGTCGCTCGTTCGTGGTGTTCGCGCCTCCCCCGTGCCACAGGCTGCCGTGCCAGAGCAGCACACTGCCCCTGGGCATCTCGGCGGCGATGCTGTCGTAAGGGTGTCCGTACTCGGGGCTGTGGTCGGTGAGGTGCGACCCGGGGATCACGCGGGTCGCACCGTTGGCTTCGGTGAAGTCGGTGAGCGCCCACATCGTGTTGCAGACGAGCGGCGGGTGGGGCTTGGGGAGCGGGATGAGCTGGTCGTCGGCGTGGATCGGCTGGGCGTCCTCGCCGGGCATGATGCTGATCGACGAGAGGGAGGAGACCAGGCAGCCCGGGTCGAGCACCCGCTCGACGATCGGCAGCACCCGCTCGTGCACCGGGACCTGCTCATAGATCTTCCCGAGTGCGAGCAGGTTGTAGATGCGCACCGTCCGCGCGCCCTCGAAGCTGTTGCTGGCCGGCTGCACGTCGTAGGTGGACTCGAGCCGGAGCAGATCGTCGCCGAGCGCCGCGACGAGATCGGGTGTGATGACGCCCTCGAGGACCGTGTAGCCATCGCGCTCCACGGCGGCGACGTGCGCCCCGACGTTGCTCACGGAGGGAAGGCTACCGTCGGCGCCATGGCCACCTACGCCCTCGGCGACTTCGCACCCACGGTTCATCCCGATGCCTTCGTGCATCCCGATGCAACGGTGATCGGCAACGTCACCATCGGCGCCGAATCGACCATCTGGCCGCAGGCAGTGCTGCGCGGCGACTACGGCCGGATCGAGATCGGAGCTCGCACCTCGATCCAGGACGGCACGGTCGTGCACTGCACCCGCGAACATCCGACGATCGTTGGCGATGACTGCGTCGTCGGGCACCTCGCGCACCTCGAATGCTGTGTAGTGGAGAACGGTGCGCTCGTCGGCACGAACTCGGTGGTCCTGCACCGCGCCATCGTGCGAACGGGCGCGCTCGTGGGTGCGAGCGCGCTCGTCCCGAACGACATGGAGGTCCCACCAGGTGCGATGGCGCTCGGCGTGCCGGCCAAGCTGCGCCTCGATGCGGTCGAGCCGGGGATGATCGCCGACCTCGCCCAGGGGTACGTCGCGAACGGACGCCGCTTCCGCGCCGAGCTCCGGCGCCTGGAGTGAAGTGGCGCCTGGAGTGAGGTGGCGCCTGGACTGGCGCCTGCACGGGACGCGGTCCGTCAGCCCTTCACGTACGCGAGCTTCTCGGCGACCTTTCCCTCGCGCACACGCAGGACGTCGACGCCGTGGAGCTGCTGCTCGTGACCGTCGTCGTCGGTCCACGTGTAGATCCAACGGATGACGCAGCGGTCACCCGTCGCGAAGAAATCCTCGGCATCGAAGCGTGCGTTCGGCGACGCAGCGAAGAACGCTTCCCACGCGGCCCGCACGGCCGCGGCGCCCTCGTGGCGTTCACCTGCCGGTGGTGAGGTGCTCTCGAACACCGCGTCATCGGTCATGTGGGCCATGACCGCGTCGACGTCGTGACGGTTGAACGCTTCATTGAAGGCGTCGACGGCTGCGATCGTCGCCGCGGTGATCGCAAGGTCATCAGTACGGTCGCCGGCACCGTTGGTCGTTCCGCTCATCGGCGGCACCTCCCCGGGTCAGGCCGGGTCCTCATTCTGGGTCTGGGTCCGGCTCCTCGGGACGGTACTCGTCCGGCTCGATGTAGATCACCCGCGCCGTGGGCACGGCCGCACGCACTCGCACCTCGAGCGCGTCGATGGCGAGCGCGAGGTCGTGACTCGAACGCGAACCCAAGTCGACCTTCGCCGCCACGAGGAGCTCCTCGGGGCCGAGGTGCTGGGTCCGAAGATGGATGACATGCAGCACATCGGGATCGGCGGTGATCGCGGCGCGGATCGCGTCTTGCTCGTCGGGCGACGCCGCCTCCCCGATCAGCAGGCTCTTCATCTCGATCGCGAGGACGACGGCGATCACCCCGAGCAGGAGTCCGATGGCAATGCTCCCCATGGCATCGAAGGCCGGCTCGTCGGTGAGCACGCTCAGGGTGATCCCGACGAGTGCGAAGGAGAGCCCGAGGAGCGCACCGAGATCTTCGAGCAGCACGACCGGGAGCTCGGGACTCTTCGCCGTGCGGATGAATCGCCACCAGCCCCGCCCGCGTCGCTCGCGATTGGCTTCTCGGATCGCCGTGCGCAACGAGAAGGCCTCGAGCAGCATCGCCAGGCCCAGCACGGCAAAGGCAACAGCAGGATCCTCGAGCGCGTGCGGGTGGATGAGCTTGTTCACGCCTTCGTAGACGGCGAAGACGGCACCGAGCGAGAACAGCACGAGTGCGACGACGAACGCCCAGAAGTAGCGCTCACGTCCGTGGCCGAACTGGTGCAGCTCGTCGGCGGGGCGCTTCGATCGGCTGCCGCCGAGGAACAGCAATCCCTGGTTGCCGGTGTCGGCGAGCGAGTGGATGGCCTCGGCGAGCATCGACGCCGCTCCGGTCAGCGCGAACGCCACGATCTTGGCGATCGCGATCCCGAGGTTCGCGAAGAAGGCGGCGAAGATCGCTCGGCGGCTGCCCTCCTGCATCGCGGCGCAGGTTACCGGCTGAGCTCGCGCGGGCTCGGGGCGTCGACGGCCCAGACGCTCTTCGTCGGGACACGCGTGACCGCGTGGTCATCTTCGAGGATCAGCCCGTGACCGCCCGGTCCGGTCGTGACGAGGACGCCGACCGCTGTCGCCATGTCGTCCTGCGGGCTCCGGAACCGGACCACGATTCGGGACCCCCGTGAGAGCCGGAGCCGCTCGTCCCACCCGTAGCGCGGGCGCCCATCAGGGCCGACTCGCGCCGGCCGCCCGACATGCACCCGCTCGGCGCGGTAGGAGTCGGTGAGGATCGCCGCGCGTTCGGGGCCGAGAAACTCCTCGGTGATGTCGAGCAGCACGCGAGTGAACGTGCGGCCGTGATGCGGGAGGTCGGTCTCGTTCCAGAGCGCCCAGTGCACCAGCTCGTGGAGCACCACCCCCTTGGTCCGATACCGGCGCGGGAGCGTGATCGTCGGGTCCTCTCCGACGTCGTGGCCCGGTCGGAAGAATGCCTGTCGAGCACCGTTGCCCGGTCGTAGTCGCGGGACCGCGTCGATGGCATGGGCCGGGAAGCGGGCTTCCCACCACAGCGTGCCGACGACTCGATCCGCGAACACCGCGCACGCGTCGAGCCCCGGAAGCGGACTCACCGGCATCGGGGTCTCGGCGCGGTACACGCGAGACCGTTGGGAGTCGCGCGGCGCCCGGGGGTGCTCCCTCACCGGGGCCTGGGGGATCGATGCCCGGACGAATGCCTTGCTGAAGGGGGTCAGCTCGGGAGCCGCATCGGGTTCTCGGTGAGGATCCCCGACGTCTGGCGATGTTCACGACCGACCTGGGTGGACATGATCCCGTGTTCCTCACGCAGTGCGGCCATGCCGTCGTTGTGGCCCGTGTACGACGCCGGCCGGCGCAGCATCCAGACGATTCCTTCCGCAGCAACCTCGCTGGGCTCCCAGTCGGAGTGGTCGATGTCGGGGGCGTTGGCGATGAAGCCCTCGGAAGCCACGGGGATGTCGATGCGGAACGTGTTCACCGAGATCCCGTCGTCGCGCAGCTGCGCGGCGAGCGACACAGTGAGGTGCTCGAGCGCGATCTTCGACGCGCCGTACGCCATGAGCCCCGGGAAGTAGTTGAGTGCGGCGACCGAAGAGACATTGAGGATCGTGCCGATCCCGCGCTCGCGCATGCCCGGAGCGACCGCCTGGATCGCGAGGAGCGGAGCACGCAGGTTGACGGCGAAGACGAGGTCGTGACGCTTGAGCGGGAGCTCGAGGTCACCCGGGAACGTGATCGCGGCGTTGTTCACGAGGATGTCGACACGACCGAACTCGGCGATCACCGTGGCGACCATCTGCTCGACCTCGGCGTCGACGGCCAGGTTGGTCGGCACCGCGACGCAAGTCCCACCTGCTTCGGTGATGCGGCGAACGGTCTCGTCGAGCGTGCCCGGCGTGGGTTGGGGAGAGGCTTCGGTCGCGCGCGCTGCGCAGGCAACGGTGCATCCGGCCTCGGCGAGAGCGACCGCGGTGGCCGCCCCCACACCGCGGCTAGCACCGGTGACGATCGCGACCTTCCCGGCGAGCTCCAAGGCCCACGAACCTACGCGACCGTGGGGAGCTTCTGCTCCATGGTGAGGATGTCTGCGCGCGGGTCCGCGCCTGGGGCGGCGGTCAGGGGGCCGTCTCGGCCGTCTCGTGCGGGCTGTCGACGAGTCGCTGGGCGAAGTACACGGGGATGATCGAGACGATCACCACGAAGGTCGCGACCACGTTCACGATCGGGATGGCGTTCGGCCGGGCGAAGTTCTCCGCGAACCAGATCGGGAGGGTCTTGTAGCCCGCGCCCACGGTGAACGTGGTGACGACGATTTCGTCGAAGCTGAGCGCGAACGCGAGCAGGCCTCCCGCGAGGAGCGCGGATCGCATCAATGGGAACGTCACGTAGCGGAACGTCTGGAGGCCGTCAGCCCCGAGATCGGCAGAGGCCTCCTCGAGGTTCCCCTGCATACGTCGCATCCGCGCGCCGACGTTGTTGTAGACGATCACCACGCAGAAGGTGGCGTGCGCGATCACGAGCGTCGTGAGCGACAGCTCGATACCCACCCGCTGGAACGCCGAGAGCAGCGCGATCCCGGTGACGATGCCGGGGAGCGCGATCGGCAGGACGATGGCCAGGCTCACCGAGCCCTGACCGAAGAAGCGATGCCGCGACAGCGCGAACGCGGCGAGCGTGCCAAGGAGCAGCGCGAGGCTGGTGGCCCACAGCGCGGTCTGGATCGAGTGCAGCAGCGCCTCGCGGGGTCCTGGGGCGTGGATGGCCGCGTCCCACCACTCGAGGGTCCACCCCTTGGGGGGCCAGACGTAGTTGACCCCGGTGTTCACGCTCAGGCGGGCGACGTAGACGAGTGGGAAGTAGAGGACGAAGAGCACGAGCGCGGCGAAAATCCGGAAGAGCACGCGCGCTCGCTGGGAGAGATACATGGCTCAGATCTCCTCGAGCGCGCCGGTGCGCCGGATCGCGAGGAGGTAGATGACCATGATGATCACTGGCACCATCGCGTACGCCGCCGAGAAGGGGAGGTCGACGGAGAAGTTCCGGTACACGATGTTCCCGATGTACTCGTTCGTCCCGCCGACGATCCGGTTCATGTAGAAGTCGCCGAGGGTCAGCGAGAACGTGAAGATCGATCCGGCTGCGAGCGCCGGGAGCATCTGGGGCATCACGACGCTGCGGAATGTGCGGCCTGCCTTCGCGCCGAGGTCGGTGGAGGCTTCCAGCAGCGAGTCGGGCAGGCGTTCGAGCCCGGCGAAGAGCGGGATCACCATGTACGGGAACCACAGGTAGCAGAGGACGATGATGGCGCTCGTCGCACCGAAGCCGGGGCTCGAGCCGAAGACCTCCTTGAGGACTCCACCGCCGGGGTCCAGAATTGCCCGCCACGCGTAGCCCTTGACCAGGTAGCCGGCCCAGAGCGGCATCGTGACCGCGATGACGAGCGCTCGCTTGCCCCAGGGCGAGGCGACCTTGGCCATGTAGAACGCGATCGGGATCGCGAGCAGGGCATCGATGACCGTGACGGCGACGGCGGCCTTGAGGGTGCGCCACGCCACCTCGCGGTAGACGGGGGTGTTCCACAGGCGTTCGTAGTTGTCGAGCGTGAGCCTCGTGTTGAGCCGAGTCAACAGGCCGGTCGGGTCGTCGACGAGCGAGAAGAGCGACGTCACGAGCAGCGCAACGAGCGCGCCGATGTAGACGACGAGCAACCAGGTGAGCGGCGGGCCGAGCGTCAGCCCGAGCCGGACCCGCGGGTGGCGCGCGAGGAAGCGGGACGCGCGACGGCGTGGACCGACCGGCGGTGGACCCTCCCGCCCGCCGGATTCGGGGGGCGACGGGATGCGGGGTGGTTGGTCGATGGTGGTGGTCATCGCCTGGTCGTCATGGTCTGGACGGAGGTGGACGGGCCGGTTGCCCGGCCCGTCCACCCTCAGATCACCGGTCGCAGGGACCGGTGATCATGTTCCGTCAGCTGGCCTTGATCTCGTCCCAGGCCTTGAGCCAGTTCTTGTACGCCACGCACTTGACGTCCGTCCGGCCGTCGAGGCACTTGGTCGTCGGCGTGACCCAGTACGAGAGCTCGTCGTAGAAGGCCGGGTCCTCGGCGTGATAGGTCGTGCAGTTGCTCGGAACGGAGGTGTCCGTGATCGGGACACCGAGCTCGGCGCCGCCATCCGAGGTGAGCCCACATGCCAGGAGGTTCGCGGGCGCTTCACCGTAGTACTCGGACTCCTGAGACTGCACCTCGGGCGAGGTGATCCAGTTGATCCACTCGTAGGCGCAGTTCGGGTGCTTGGCGTCGGACTGGATGAACCAGTTGTCGGACCACGCCGTCGCGCCTTCCGCGGGGATGGCGGTCTCGATCGGTGGCGCGGCATCGTCGCCGCGGATCAGGTTCGCCTGGTACTCCCAGGTCGCCCCGACCACGCTGCTGGCCTTGGTGAAGGCTTCCTGCTCCTTGGTCGCGCTGTCCCAGTACTCGCCGATGTTGGCCTTCTGCTGCTTCAGCAGCGCGACCGCGGCCTTGAACTGCTTCTTGTCGAGCGCGTACGGGTTGGTGATCCCGAGGTCGGGCTGGGTCTTCGACAGGTACAGCGCCGCGTCCGCGATGTAGATGGGGTTGTCGGGCGCGGTGATCTTGCCCGAGTACGGCGAGTCCTGGTCGAAGACGGCACTCCACGAGGTGGGGGTCGGCTTCACGACGTCCTCGTTCCACATCAGCAAGTTGGCGCCCCAACCGTGGGGGACGCCGTAGGTCTTGCCCTTGTAGCTGTTCCAGGGCTGATCCTTCATGAACTCGGCCAGGTCCGCGTAGTTCGTCACGCGCGCCAGGTCGATCGGCGCAGTGTCGCCGTTCACGATGCTGCGCAGCGCCGAGTCACCCGACGCCGAGACGACGTCGTACTGGCCGGTCGCGAACAGCTGGAACGCCTCGTCGGAGGTGTTAAAGGTCTTGACCGAGGCCTTGCAGCCGGTCTGCTTCTCGAACGGGGTGACCCAGTCATACGCCTTGTCGGTCGAGCCGTCTTCCGCGTATCCGGCCCAGGCCAGGATGCTGACCTTGCCCTCGTTCTTGCCTTTCGCTGCCGCACTTGCCCCCACCGGCCCGGCGGTGACGATCGCCAGCACGATGGTGAGGCCGAGTGCAGCCCACATCTGCTTTCTCATTGTGTGACTCCCCTGTCTGGATCTTCTTCGGTTGGATTTGTTGTGGCTGAACTTGTTGTGCCTGGTTCGGATGGCGGAGGTGCTGACTTGGTGACCGGACGAGCATGCTCGCGTCGGAAGAGCAAGACCACCGGGCGGCCGCGTGCGGTGAGCGCGTCGCTCGACGTGACGGTGAGGTTCTGGCGGTCGACGATCAGCTCGGCGCCGGCGTCGACCGTTACGCGGTATCGGGTGTCGGAGCCGAGGTAAAGGACGTCGCGGATCGTCCCGGTCGCGGCGATCTCACCATCGGACGCGGTCTCGCCTGCGTCCCCGAGTCGGATCTTCTCCGGTCGGATCGTCACCGGGGCCGGGTCTCCGAGTAGCGCCGTGGCCGGTTCTCCGGAGAGCAGGTTCGAGGTGCCGACGAAGTCGGCCACGAACGGGGTCGTGGGATGTTCATAGACCTCGGCCGGCGTCGCAACCTGCTCGACCCGTCCTGCGCTGAACACCGCGATGCGATCACTCATCGTGAGGGCCTCACCCTGGTCGTGGGTGACCAGCACGAACGTGATCCCGACGCGCTCCTGGATGTGCTTCAGCTCGACCTGCATCTCTTCGCGAAGCTTGCGGTCGAGCGCGGCGAGGGGCTCGTCGAGGAGCAGGACGCGGGGGCGGTTGATGAGAGCGCGTGCCAGAGCAACGCGTTGGCGCTGCCCGCCCGAGAGCTGACCCGGCTTGCGCTCCTCGAAGCCACCGAGGCGGACGACATCGAGAGCCTCGTCGACGCGTTGCTTGCGTTCGGCGCGCCCCACCTTCTTCACCCGCAGCCCGTACTCGATGTTCTTCGCCACCGTCATGTGGGGGAACAGCGCGTAGTCCTGGAAGACCGTGTTCACGTCGCGATCGAACGGTGGCCATTCGGTGACGTCCTCGCCGTGGAGCAGGATCCTTCCCGCGGTCGGCAGCTCGAAGCCCGCGATCATCCGAAGCATCGTCGTCTTGCCCGACCCCGACGGTCCGAGCATCGTGAGGAACTCGCCGTCGTGCACGTCGAGGTCGACGCCGTCGACCGCGAGGACGCTGCCGAAGCGCTTGGTCACCCGCTCGAGGCGGACCGCGACCTCGCCGGCGGGCGTCGTCGTGCTCTTCCCGGTCGTGCCGGGCCTCGTCGCGTCGCAAGTGGACGCAGGTGCGTTCACGTCGGCGTTCCCCCCGTGGTGCTCACCGAAATGTGCCGGGACGATACACGCCCGTTTCGCCCCGCGTCTCCTGTCCGGTGTCTCCTGTCCGGCGTCTCGTGCCGTTACCCGACCTGGACGGTCTTCCCGTCCCGCCACTCGCGGAGCACCAGGTACCGGCCCGTCAGGGCACCGTGGTCGTAGTGGCCGAACCCCATCGTGGTGCCCTCGACGCCACAGGTGGCGGGGAGCAGCTTGATGCGCTCGAGGGCATCACGGATACCGCCCCGGGTCAGGTGATCGGTGCGGGCGAGCGCCTCGCCGACCAGGCGCCCCATGTCGAAGAGCGCACAACCGACCGGGCCGGCCGCGCTCGGCGCATCGAGGGCAGCCAGACGTCGGCGCGACCCGTTGTCGTCGGCGATGGCATCGAGGTACTCCCAGCCTCGCCAGCCGTCGCGCCACTCGGGCCGGATGTAGCCGAACATCAACGCCGAGTTGGCGACGACCGGAAGGTTCCAGCCCAGGGCAGCCAGGCCGGTGGCGACGGGGCCCGAGGTGATGCCGAGCCCGAGGTACACGAGCGAGTCGGGCTCGGCCGGCTGTAGGCATGCAAGCGCGTCGGTGACGGTGTCGGCGACCGGGGAGATGGTCGATCGTCCGGCGATCTCGAGGCCGACAACTGCGGCGGCATCGTCGAAGCACTCCGCGAGGCGGCGCCCGACCGGCGACCGGTCGTGCACGACGGCCGGTCGACGAAGTCCCCGTGCCGCGAGCCGCGCCGCGAGCACGGCGGGCTCCTCTTCGAGCGAACCGACCTGGTACTGGAACGCCCAGTCGCTGCGAGTCTGCTCACCACCCGTGTAGTTGATGGTCGCGAGGCCAACCGCGTCGCAGAGGGGCCGGACGATCAGTCCGTTGTCGCTGATCGCCGGGCCGATCACCAGCAGGCAGCCCGCGTCGGCGAGTGACTGGAAGCCGACGGTCACGTCGTGCTCGCTCCCCATCGGGAGCCCGGCGACGTCGCAGCTCAGCAGCTCGACCTCGCGGTCGAGGCGACCGGTCGTACGCACGTCGTCGAAGCCGAGGTGCAGCGCGGTCTCGGTCGCCTTCCCACCGTCGGCGGACGGGAAGTCGTTGAGCACCCCGATGCGCACGGGTGCGATGCCCGCCACGATTCAGCCTCCGAGACCGGTGCGGGTGTACTCGACCACCTGTTGGATCTGCTCGTCGGACAGGCCACCCTCGAAGGACGGCATCGCGTTGCGCCCGTTCGTGACCACGGCGATCTCGTCGGCGACGTCCGGGTACTTCTCCGCGACCTTTCCTGCGAGCTGCGGTCCGATCGAACCCTCCCCGTCGGCGCCGTGGCACCTCGCGCAGTTCGAGGCGAAGGTCGCTGCGCCGGGCGGCCCGGCATTGGTCGCGTCGCCCCCGCTTGGGTCGTTCGCGAAGAGCATGAACACCCAGATGAGCGCGGCGATGACGGCGACGACTTCGATCCCGTTGACGACTCGCTTGAAGGTCATCCGCTTGGAGGTCATGGCGTCCCCACGATCAGCCATCTCAGAAGAGCGGGAGGCCCGCGGGCCGGTCGGTGAAGAACCACACGCTGCTCGTGAGGAAGATGACGACCAGCGCGGTGAACACGATCCCGCCGATGACCGGGAGGGACCATCCGGGGAGCCCGTGGAAGCGCACCGCGAGCACCTTCGCGACGAACGCCCCGTAGAAGAGACAGCCGACGAGCGAATGGACGAGCACCCGCGTGGGTGTCGATTGGAAGCCGAGGGCCCACAGGCACTGGTACGCGACCGGCAGTGTGACGAGGAACGCGAGCGTGCCGCAGAGTCGGTGCGCGTCCCCGAGCCACGACGGCGCGGTGCGGGGCCAGCTGATCTTTCCGTACAGGCGCATCGCCAACAGCACCTGGAGGAGTGCCAGCGCGACGGCGGCCGTCGCGAACCAGACCTTGAGCTGGATCGTGTCCGTGAAGATGAGGTTGTAGGGCTTCTCGCCCGTGGGCGTGTGGGTGTCGCCGTACACGCCGAGCAGGATCGAGACGGCGGCCCCGGCGAGGACCACCCCGAGGACCTTCACGGTCACAGTGTCTCGGTGCCCGACGGCTGGCGCGGTCATGTGGCCCCCCTGTCTGGCCACTCGGCTTCCGGCTGCATGGCCGAGCGACGCCACATCTTGGCACCGGTAGCCTCCCGGCGTGGTTGTCATCCTCGCCGACGCCGTCCTTCTCGTCGAGGCCGTCATTGTCGACGCCGCCGGCCGAGCGACCCGTCTCGACCCAGCCTGGCCGCCGGTACTGGTCGCGTTCGTCGGCGTAGCCGTATGCGCGCTGGTGGTCCTGACCGTCGTGGTAGTCCAGAGGCTGCGTGTCGACGCGCGCCGAAAAGCGCGTCCGCGAGCGCGCGGGCAAGGAGGAGCACGGTGAAGCACGGCCGCCAGACCCAGGCCTACCGGGGCATGGGGCAACGATCTACGAAGTCGTCATCCGTCCGGGTGACTCGCGAGCCTGTGCGCGCGTCGATGATGCAGCGGTTCCGGTACCGGATGGACAACGCGTTCTCGCGCGGGCCCATGGCGATCATCGTCTGGCTCGCGAGCATGTCCGTCGCGATCATCGTCGTCGCAGCGCTCTTCCTGGCGCTGTTCCGCGTGAAGATCAACGCGAAGGGCGTCGGGTTCATCGAGGCGTTCTGGCAGAGCATGCTGCGCGTCATCGATCCCGGGACCATGGGAGGTGACAACGGCTGGGGCCTGCGCATCACCGCGCTGCTCGTCACGATCAGCGGGATCTTCCTCGCTAGCGCGCTGATCGGGATCATCGCCGCGGCGATCGACACGAAGGTCCAGGACCTTCGGCGTGGCCGTAGCTTCGTGGTGGAGCAGGGGCACTCGTTGCTCCTGGGTTGGTCGCCGCGGATCTTCACGATCGTCTCCGAGATCTGCGTCGCGAACGAGAACCAGTCTGATGCGTGCATCGTCGTCATGGCCGACGTCGAGAAGACGGAGATGGAAGAGCTGCTCCGCACGCGGATCCACAAGACCCGCGGCACGCGAATCGTCTGTCGTACCGGCGAGCCGGCCAGCCTCCACGACCTCCGGATCGTCAACGCCGCCGGCGCCCGGTCGATCGTCGTGCTCGGCGACGTCGAGGACAAGGGCGGCGACGCCGAGGTGGTCAAGGCCGTGCTCGCGGTCCTCGTGACCTCCGACGATCCCGACGTACCGATCGTTGCCGAGATCGGTGATGGTGAGACCGCGGCCGCACTCGACGAGGCCGGTGGTGGGCGCGTGCACTGCGTGCGTGCCGCCGATGTCATCGCGCGCATCACCGCGCAGGCGTGCCGGCAAGCGGGGCTCAGCGCGGTGTGCCAGGAGCTGCTCGACTTCGACGGCGACGAGATCTACTTCCAGGTGACCCCCGAGCTCGAGGGCCGCAGCTTCGGCGAGGCAGTCCTCGCGTTCGAGACGTCGACGGTGATCGGGATCCGCAGCACCGACGGCCTCACCCGGGTGAACCCTCCGATGAGCACGCGCTTCGGGCCGGGGGATGCAGTGATCGCGGTCTCCGAGGACGACGACACCGTCGTGTTCTCCGGGTTCCACGACGAGTCCGCGCCTCACGTGCAGGTGGAGCCGGAGAAGGACCAGCGACCTCAGCGGATCCTTGTCGTGGGTTGGAACCCGCTCGGTCCCGTCGTGCTCGCTGAGCTCGACGAGTTCGTCCCCGCGGGATCGGCCGTCGACGTGCTGATCGACGACGATCTGATCGAGATGGACGAGTCCGACGTTCCTCGCCTGGAGCGGTTGTCGGTCTCGGTCGTCACCGCACGCAGCGACATGGCGTTGCTCGGCAAGCAGGTCGAGGACCACGAGTACAACCACGTGATCGTGCTCGGATACCGCGGCGAGCTGAACGCGGCCGATGGCGACGCGCGAACGCTGCTGACGATGTTGCTGCTCCGGCGTTCGGCGACCGGCGCGGGCCACGGCCTCGGTCGCGTCGTTGCCGAGATCCTCGATTCGCGCGACGTGGAGCTCGCCCAGGCGACCGGTGCCGACGACTTCATCGTCAGCGACGCGCTGTCGAGCTACATGATGGCGCAGCTCGCGGAGAACCCGGAGCTCGACGCGGTGTTCACCGACCTGTTCGACGCCGAAGGTTCGGCGATCGGCGTGAAGCCGGCCGAGTGGTACGTGCGTCCCGACGAGCCCGCGTCGTTCGCTCGCATCACCGCAGCTGCCCGTGCCCGATCCGAGGTCGCGCTCGGCTACCGCCTGAGCGCGAGCGACGACCGTGAGGCCGCTATCGTCGTGAACCCGGCGAAGTCCGACACGATCACCCTCCGAGGCGGCGACCGCGTCGTGGTGATCGGGCCCCCGGAGTGATCGGGCCCCCGGAGCGAGCGCCGCGAGTGCGGGCGTGACGGTGTGATGAGTTGGCTGCGCCGGCTCTGCGGTGGTGCACTGCGGGGCACGTGGGAGCGAGCGGGTCATTGGGCGACGATCGGGCCCCGCACCCGGCGCGCACGCGGGTTCCTCGGCTTCGGTGCCGGGAGCGCGATCTGCTTCCCGCTCGCTGCGCTCTTCGGCGAGCGCTACATCAGCATCGGCGAAGGAACGATCATCGGGCCCTACGTGAGCCTGTCGGCGGGGGTGTCACCGGCGCACGACCTCGGCGCCGTCGAGGTCGTCACGATCGGAGACCGCTGCCTCATCGGGAAGGGGAGTGGAATCGTCGGTCACGAGCGAGTGGTGATCGGCGACGACGTCTTCACCGGCCATCACGTGTACATCACCGACGCCAACCACGGATATGAGGATCCCGGCCTTCCGATCGGAGAGCAGTTCGCTCCGCCGCGACCGGTCTTCATCGGTGACGGCAGCTGGCTCGGCCACGGCACGATCGTGCTCCCCGGCGCGTCGGTCGGCCGGCATGTGGTGGTCGGCGCGGGCTCGGTCGTCACCGGCGACCTCCCGGACTTCAGCGTGGCGGTGGGCAACCCGGCGCGGGTGATCCGGCGCTACGTGACCGGTCAGGGTTGGCTCGATGTGGACGCCGGCGAGGGGTAGTCGGGTGGTCGCGCGGCGGGTGGGAGCTCTTCGAGGATCGTGGCCGCCGTCGCGTCGTCGAACAGCCCCACGTCGCCGTTTGGCCAGTGGCCGGGGAGGTAGCGCCGGCCCTCGAGCGCATAGTGCCAGAGCCCACGCCCGGCGTTGCCCACCTCGTCGGGTCCGCGCGCATCCGGGTCCCAGAAGATCACGGTCGCGTCGTCGCCGCCGGTCAGGTCGACGCCGGGCCAGATGCGGTGCCGGCCCCACGACAGGTGCAGGAACGGGCTGCTCGTGGGACGTGTGGCGGGGAACCGGAACAGGCCCGCGCGGAAGGTCTCGGGTGTGAGGTCGGGACCGGCCAGGTGCACGCCGGTGAAGAACAGCAGCTGGGCCTGGACGAGGATGCGGAACGTGCTCGCCTCCGGTGGGAGCCCGGTCTGCCACACGACGATCTGCGCGAGCTCGTCGATGTCGTCGGCCTGACGCGTCGGCAGCAACGAGACGCCGAAGGCGTGCGCCCACTGCCGTTGGTCGTACTCGCGGCCGAACACCGCGGTGTCGGTGTACGCGTAGCCCATCACGACCCACTCGGGGAAGTACCCCTGCGCGGTGGCTTCCTTGGTGAGGAACACGGGGAAGACGGGATCGCCGGCGATGATCACGCTCGTGACGTGCGCCTCGCGCAGTGCAGCGATCGTCGCCCGCGCCCCTTCCTGCGCGTCGGCGAGATCGAGCTGGTAGGGCACCTCGGTCGCGATCCTGACGTGCTGGGTGCGGAGGAGGTCGGCGAAGCGGGCGAAGCTGCGGTCGAACGTTCCCGGCTCGTCGTCGTAGCGAACGACGCCGAAGCGGCGCGTCTGCTTCGCCAACGCGCGGTCTCCGGCATACTTCGCCTTACGCCCCGAAAGCTCCTTGCCGACGAACTCCGACCAGTGCTCGGCCGCCTGTTCCGGCGACGCGAGGGTCGGCCACACGTAGGGTGAACGCGATCGCAGGAACGACTCGGGCGCCGCGGTGGTGCAGTCCCCGACGCAGAGAACACCTCTCGCCGCGAGCTCATCGGCGTACGCGGTCGTCTGGCTCGGCCCACCGAACGACGCGAACGCGCCGATCTCGGTCGCGACCTGGATCGCGTCGGCCTTGGCCGACACGTCGTCGTCGGGCGGCCCACTTCCCCGCACGGGTACGAGTCGGACGTGGCGCCCATACGTCTCGTAGTTCGCCTCGAAGAAGTCGACGTACTGCTGGTTCGTGCGCAGCTCGGAGTCGAGGCTCTCGTCGCTGCCGCTCCGCTCGAGGAACGTCTGCTCCAGGAGGTCGGGCTGCTGCTGATACACGGCGACCACGATCTCGTTGCGTGTCACCCCGGGTGATGTGCTGTCGGCCTTGTCGGCACCGCTGCCGTCGCCAGTCGACGGATCGACGCACGGCGGTGCGTACCAGAGTGGGACCGCGACCTTGCCGGTGCTCGTGTCGCAGTGAGGTCCCCACGCGACATCGACGCCGCGGGCCCGCGCCTCGTCGAAGGTCAACGGGAGCGCGGTCGGTCCCTTCGCCGGGCGCACGCGTGCCGCGTCGTCTCCACCCCCGACGAGGAGTGCGACCACCACCACCACCAGGAGGACGGCGACCGCGGGGATGTAGCGGGTGGCAACCGAGCCGAGCGACGGTCGTCGGGTCCTGGTCACGGCGCCGGAGCCTCGGCCGTGCTCCCGACGTAGGCCGCGACGACGGCCGGGTCATGCAGCACGTCGCTGGGCGCGCCGGTGGCGATGACGCGTCCGACGTCGAGCGCGAGCAGACGATCGGAGACGGACTGGAGGAGCGCAAGGTCGTGCTCGATCACCACGAGTGTCGTCCCGAGATCGGCGCGGATGCGCAGGAGCACCGGTGCGAGCTCGTCGGCCTCGCTGCGCGCCAGGCCGGCGGATGGTTCGTCGAGGAGCAGCACGCGCGGGTTCGGGGCGAACACGCAGGCAAGATCCAACACCCGCCGCGTCCCCGTCGAGAGCTCGCGCACGAAGGTGTCGCGCCGAGCCGTGAGACCGAAGCGCTCGAGCAGCTCGTCGACGCGCGCCCCGGTCTCGGCCTCCGAGCGGGCGACGGCCGGCAGGTGGAGCGCGGCCGCGATCGGGTCACGCACCGCGACCAGGTCTTCACACGCGACGGCGAGCGTCTCGCTCACGGTCAGCGCAGGGAAGAGCCGAGCGTCCTGGAACGAGCGCCCAAGTCCGTGCTGGGCGCGTGCGGGGGCTCGGAGGTGGTCGAGCTCGCTGGCGACGGTGCCGTCGTAGAGGCGCACCGTCCCCGCGTCGGCGCGGAGGAAGCCGCTGATCACGTCGAAGAGGGTGGTCTTGCCCGCGCCGTTCGGGCCGAGTATCCCGAGGATCTCGCCGTCGTGGGCATCGAACGAGACGTCATCGAGCGCGACCACGCCTCCGAAGGTCTTGGTGATCCCACGCACCTCGAGCCGGACGGGGGCCTCCGATGGAACGACGCGTCCCGCGGCGGCCCGCACCGGGGCGCCGCCTCGGTCGAGGAACACGGCGCGGACGAGGTCGGGACGGTCGAGCAGCTCTCGCGTCGGGCCGGCGAAGCGAACCGCACCCTTTTCGAGGAAGTAGGCGCGTGCCGCGACCTCGAGTGCGAGCGGCACCGACTGCTCGACCAGGAGCACGGTCGTGCCGCCCGAGGCCAGGTCACGCACTACTTCGAGCAGACGCGTCACGACGACGGGTGCGAGGCCCAGCGAGAGCTCGTCGAGCAGCAGCAGCCGGGGCCGGGCGACGAGCGCCATCGCGAGGTTCAGCATCTGCTGTTGGCCACCCGAGAGGTCGCCGGCACGCGCGGTGAGCCGGTCGCTGAGCTCGGGGAAGCGGTCCCAGGCGTCTTCAGTCGCGTCGCGCACCGCGTCGGGGTCGCCGCGACGGGTCCAGGCGGCGAGTCGCAGGTGCTCGGCGACGGTGAGCGACGGGAAGATCCCCACGCCGCCGGGCGCGGAGGCCACGCCGAGCTCGGCGAGCGCTTCGGGCCGCGCATGGGTGACGTCGGCCCCCGCGACGCGGACGTGGCCGCCGGTCACCGGTGCGAGTCCGGCGACGGCCCGCAGCACGGTCGACTTCCCCGCACCGTTCGTGCCGAGCAGCGCGACGATCTCGCCGACCCCGACGTCGAGATCGACACCGTGCAGCACCGGGACCCGGTCGTACGCGACGCTCAAGTCCCGGACCTCGAGCATCGGCGGCGATCCGCCGACCGGTGGGGTCGGCAGCTCCGGCCGGGTCGGCGCGGTCTGCGGGGGGGCAAGGTCCATGTCGGCCGCTCCATCTGGGGCCTCGTCGGCCGTGAGGCTCGCCACCGTGAGGCCTCGACGTCGCGCAACGCGGCGGAGGAACCAGTCGCGCCCGTCGGCGAGGGCACCCCCGAGCCCACCTGGCAGGAGCATGAGGACCGCGAGGAGCCCGGCGCCCGTCGCGAGGATCTGCCACTCGGACGGCAGGAAGTAGTCGGCCCCGCGAACATATGCCGCGCCCAACAGCGCGCCCGGGGCGGAGCCGAGCCCTCCGATCACCGCCATCGTGAACACCTGAAGGCTCTGCTCCGGGTGGTACGGACCGGTCGTCAGGCCGCTCTGCTGGTGGACGAACAGGGCGCCGGCGAAGGCGGCCAGGAAGCCTGAGCACGCGAACGCGAACAGCGTCGTCCGGTTCGCGTGCACGCCGAACGACTCGGCCGAGTGCTCGTTCTCGCGGATCGCGACAAGGACGCGGCCGGTGCGAGTCCGTCGCAAGCCCCGCACGATCGCGTACGCGAGCGCGAGCCCTACGACGCAGAGATAGTAGAAGCGGGTCTCGCCGTGCAGCCCGATCTCACCGAAGAGGGGGGTGCGGTCGATCCGGTCCGGGGGCAGCCAGTCGAACGTCGTCCCCTCGCCGAAGAACCCCCGGTTGAGCAGATACGCCGAGGTCATGAGCGCGAACGCGAGGCTTGTCACGGCGAGCGTGAGGCCCCGCCGGCGCAGCGCGGGGAGCCCGATGAGGAACGCCACGCCGGCTCCCACGAGGGCGCCGAGGAGCAGACCGATCGACAGGTCCCAGTGCAACCGGGCGGTGACCGCGCCCGCGACCGCGGCGCCGATCCCGGCGAACGCCATCTGGCCGAGGCTGACCTGCCCGGCCCAGCCGGTCAGCACGACGAGCGACATGCCGATGATCGCGAAGATCACGATCGCCGACGCGAGGTTCGTCCTGCTCTCGGAGAGGGCTGTGGGCACGGCGATGAGCAGGCCGACCACGAGCGCGGCGGCGCCCCACCGCATCGCACGCACCTCGGGGAGCCGCGCGAGCTCGCGGGGGATGGGCCGGACCTCGCGCGTGGTCTGCCACGTGGATGCCTCCGCTGCTCGCCCCGGTCGGACGCGCGTGAGCACCAGTGCGCCGAGCACCACGACGAACAGGACCGGGTCGACGTAGGAGGGCTCGTGCCAGTGCCAGATCACCGCCTGCTCGACGATGCCCAGGAGCACGGCGGCGAGCGCGATCACGGTGAGGCGTTCCATCCGCCCGATCACGGCGGCGGCCAGTGCCCGCAGCAGGATCGTCGGCCCGAGCACCTCGCCGAGCGGCAGTCCGACGATCCCGGCGCGCAGATAGACGGCGAGGAACGCGAGCACGGTCGCCAGCACCCAGACCACGGTGTTGAGGCGCCGGATGGGGATGCCCAGGGTCGCAGCCCGGTCCGCGCGCTCGGCGCCGGCCCGCACCGCGATGCCGAGACTGCTCCTCGTCAGGAACAACGCCAGCCCGACGAACACGAGGGGGATCACCACGACCGCGACGATGTCGGCGCCGCCGAAGGTGATCGGGGCGATCGTCACGTCGAGGTCGAACGGGGAGGGGGGTGCGGCGCCGGGCAGGGTGAACCAGCGCGGGAGCAGCAGCGCACCCGCGGCCAACACCTGCGCAAGGCCGATCGTGGCGACGGACAGCACGAGACGGGGCGAACGGGTGAATCGACGCACGATGACGACTTCGACGATCACGCCGAGCCCGATCGCCGTCGCGAGTCCGATCGCGAGCCCGGCCCACCAGCTCAGCCCCACGGTGCTCACGGTGAAGAGCACGGCGAGCGTCGCCGGCATCGCGCCGAGATCGCCCGCGGCGAAGTTGATCACGCGATTCGCTCGCCACACGAGCGCGAGCCCGAGCGCCAACAGCGATGTGAGGCCCCCGATGATCGCGCCCTGCACCACGACGCCGCTCGGGACGTCCCAGGCGACGCGCACGAACGCGACGATCCCGATCGCGACCAGCGCCGGGACCAGCGCCGGGACCAGCGCCGGGATCACGGAACCGCGTAACGGGTGGGTGCCCCGGCGAACCGCGGCGGGGGTGCTCACGCGCGGGTGTTCCCGACAAAGTCGACGACGACCTTCGCGAGCTGCGGACCGCGGTC
>JALHSW010000384.1 GCA_022865365.1 Acidimicrobiia bacterium
GAACCCGTCCGCGATCAGGCTCAAGGTACGCAATGCCATCGGTGGTGAGGGAACGGCCGCAGGCGCGATCGCCGAGCTGACCCGCCTCGGGTTCGTCGGAGTGGGGACCGGCAACGACGCGCGCGGCACCGTCGCCGTCACCGAGGTTCGCTACAAGCCCGGCGCGATCGACAAGGGCAAGACCGCGCTCCAGTACGTGAAGCCGAACGCGCGCCTGGTCGAGGACTCCTCGATCAAGGGCGCCGATGTCGTGATTGTGCTCGGCGCCGACTTCGAGTCGATCGTGGAGCCGTTGGCCGCGTCGTCGACGACATCGACGCCGCCGTCCACCGCCCCCGCTGCTCCCGTGCCCGCCGCCACGGGGAAGTCGTCCGCCCGGATCAACAACGAGAGCCAGCTCGGTGAGCCCGTACCCCGGATTGCTCCGTGCTGACCGTGCCGTGCTGACCGCGCAGGAGGAACGATGAGCTCCATCGGCGTTGTGGGCGCCGGCTACGTGGGCCTCACGACGGCAGCGTGCCTGGCCCACCTCGGGCACGATGTGGTGTGTGGTGATCTTGATGCGGAGAAGGTGCGTCGGCTCACCAAGGGCGAGAGTCCGATCCTCGAAGAAGGTCTCGACGACCTGATCGTCGAGGGTCTGCGTTCCGGTCGGCTCCGCTTCGTCGTCGGCGCCACCGCCGCGTCGACCGGTGCCGAGTTCGTGTTCCTGTGTGTCGCGACGCCCCAGGGTGCGGATGGCCGTGCCGATCTGGGCGCGATCGATGCCGCGGCGCGCGAGGTCGCGCCCGTCCTCATCCCCGGTGCTGTCGTCGTGAACAAGTCGACCGTGCCCGTCGGTTCGACCGAGCGGGTCGATCGAGTCCTGCGAGAGGGCGGCGCCGTAGCCGACGTCGGTGTGGCGTCGAACCCGGAGTTCCTCCGTGAAGGCACTGCGGTCCGAGACTTTCTTCATCCGTCTCGCGTCGTCGTGGGTGCAGAGGACGCGGCCGTAGGAGTGCGGGTGTCGGAGCTCTACCGTGGCGTGCACGCACCGGTGCTCGTCACCGACCCGGCTTCGGCCGAGATGGTCAAGTACGCGTCGAACGCCTTTCTCGCCACGAAGATCTCGTTCGTGAACGCCATCGCGAACCTGTGCGAGGCGGTCAACGCCGACGTTCGAGAGGTCGTCCTCGGCATGGGGTACGACCCCCGGATCGGTTTCGAGTTCCTCCATCCCGGACCCGGCTGGGGCGGGAGCTGCTTCCCGAAGGACACGGCGGCGTTGTTGAACACCGCCGACGACGCCGACTACGACTTCGCGCTCCTCCGCGGTGCGATCACGTCGAACCAGGCTCAGCGCGAGCGCATGGTCGCGAAGGTGCGTGACGCGTGCAGCGGGACGCTGGCCGGGGCGCGCGTGGCCGTGTGGGGGCTGACGTTCAAGGCCAACACCGACGATCTGCGCGACTCGCCGGCAGTGGCGATCGCCACGAGCCTCGTCGAGGCGGGCGCCACCGTTCGTGCGTATGACCCCGCAGCCGGCGAGGCTGCGGGCGAGATCGCCGGTCTCGAGATCGCCGCGGATCCCTACGACGCATGCGCCGATGCCGACGCATTGGTCGTCCTGACGGAGTGGGACCAGTTCCGCTGGCTCGACTTCGAGCGCGTCGCGGCCTCGATGCGACGCGCCGAGGTGGTCGACACGCGGAACCTTCTCGATCCGGCAGCGATGCGACGACTGGGGTTCGGGTACCGCGGCGTGGGCCGCTGATGCCACGCGCGGTCGTGACCGGCGGCGCCGGCTTTGTCGGCTCGCACCTCTGTCGTGTACTTCGGAGCCGAGACTGGGACGTCGTCGCGGTCGATGACCTCTCGACGGGGCGCGCCGACCACGTGGACGCGCTCGCGGGCGACGGCTTCACGCTCGTGGTGCACGACGTGGTCGACGGCATCCCGGTCGAGGGACCTGTCGACGCGGTGCTCCACTTTGCGAGCGCGGCGAGCCCGCCGGAGTACCTCGCCCGCCCGCTCGAGACCCTCGCGGTAGGATCGACGGGCACGCGCAACGCCCTGGACCTCGCGCGGCTCCACGGTGCGCGCTTCCTTCTCGCGTCGAC
>JALHSW010000003.1 GCA_022865365.1 Acidimicrobiia bacterium
ACCCGAACGGTCGACGTCGCAGTGCTCGACAAGACCGGGACGCTCACCGAAGGCCGCATGCGGCTGGTCGATGTGGTGCCCGCTCCGGGTGTCGACCCGTCCGATCTGCTGCACCGGGCCGGATCGGTGGAGGACGCATCGGAGCACCCGATCGCCCGCGCGGTCGCGACGGGCGCAAGCGAGCGCGGTGCGGCGCTGGTGGCTCCGACGGCGTTCGTGAACGAGCCGGGTCGAGGCGCACGCGGCGAGATAGACGGACTCGAGACGCGGGTCGGACGGAGCGACTTCGTCGGGACCGTGCCGGCAACGCTCGCGAGCGCGGCGGCCGCGGCCGACAACCGCGGAAGCACTCTCGTGTACGCGGGGTGGGGCGGCACGGCGCGCGGCGTGTTCGTGATCTCCGACACGGTCAAGGCCACGTCACGTGAAGCGATCGCCGCGTTGCACGATCTCGAGATCGAGACGGTCATGGTCACCGGTGACCGTCAGGCGGCCGCGGATGCCGTTGCCGCCGCGGTGGGGATCGATCGTGTGGTCGCCGGCGTGCTCCCCGGCCAGAAGGTGGACGTCGTGCAGGAGCTGCAGACCGAAGGACGGCGGGTCGCGGTGGTCGGCGACGGAGTCAACGACGCCCCTGCACTTGCGCAGGCCGACCTCGGCATCGCGATCGGTACGGGGACCGACGTCGCGATCGAGGCGAGTGATCTCACGCTCGTCTCGGGCGACCTCCGTGCCGCGGCCGATGCGATCGCGCTCTCCCGGCGCACCCTCACGACGATCAAGGGCAACCTGTTCTGGGCGTTCGCCTACAACGTCGCCGCGATCCCTCTGGCCGCAGTGGGGCTGCTCAACCCGGTCGTGGCCGCGGCCGCGATGGGGTTCTCGTCGGTCTTCGTGGTCACCAACTCGCTGCGGCTCCGCCGCTTCCAGGGCTACCGCGCCCGGAGGTAGCACCCGGCCGCCGCACGCAGCTGCTCAGCGGGTGAGCCAGGTGTTGAGGAGCTCGGCTTCCGGCACGGCGTACTCCCGGAGCCCCGAGACGATCGCGCCCTCGACCTTGCCCCCGACGAGCAACATCTTCACCTTCACCATGCCGGTGAGGACGCGGCGCGTTCCCGCGCCGTCCGGCTCGAGGACCGACCGGTAGGTCGACGCCAGACGATCGGCGTAGTTGTCGGGTTCGATCGTGTGGTCGGCGTGCAGCGCTGCGAGATCGAACCTCGCGTCATCGACCCATGTGAGCTTCTTCGGATCGATGACCGCCGTGACCGCGGGAGAGAGGTCGGCCGTGAAGCGGAGACGCACGCGCAGGCGAGCGGTGGTGTCGTCACGCGTGCACTCGAGCAGCTCGGCGTCCCCGAGCTTCGGGAGCTCGGACCGTGCCGCGACGAACGCCGGGTCGAGGAGCACCTCCTGCACGGTGGCTGGTGCCCCCGCAAGCCGTTGTTCGATCGCGAAGTCCATGCGCGAGAGGCTAGAGCAGCGACGCTCGCGTATCCTTGCCTTCCACATTCGGAGCGGCGACGAGGTGAAGGTGTGGCCAAGATCAGCGACATTCTCCGGGACGGTCGCGCCGTGTCGTTCGAGTTCTTCCCGCCGCGCTCCGACGAGGCCGAGGTGACGCTCGAGCGCACGTTGGTGGAGCTCGAGCCACTGAACCCTTCGTTCGTCTCGGTCACCTACGGCGCCGGCGGCACGACGCGTGAGCGAACT
>JALHSW010000385.1 GCA_022865365.1 Acidimicrobiia bacterium
GATCCTCGGCGACCCGGCTGACGAGGCCGCCTGCTGCGGCCTCGAGCGCATCGAGAGGACGCCCGGTGACGAGGAGCTCCATCGCCCGGGACATGCCCATGATCCGGGGCAGGAGCCACGACAGTCCGGCCTCGCCCCCGGTCAGCCCGACGCGGATCGTCCCGACATGGAACGACGCGGCGCGGGCCGCGACGCGAATGTCGGCGGCGACCGCGAGCGCCATGCCCGCGCCGACTGCCGCGCCGTTCACGGCGGCGATGACGGGCACCGGTGCGGCCCGGACGGCGCGGATCACGTCGAGGAAGACGTCGAGCACTTCGTGACTGATCCCGCCTCGAGTGGAGGGATCCGCGGGATCTCGTGGGCTCGTGACCAGCTCCTGATCGGCCCCCGCGCAGAAGGCGCGCCCGTTCCCGGTGAGGACGATGGCCCGGCATCCCGGGTCCTGCGGGAGCTCGATCAGCGACGCGCGCAGCTCACGGGCGAGGCCGACGGTGATCGCGTTCAAGCGTTCGGGCCGATTGAGCCGGATGAGCCCGACGCCGGCCGTCGAGGTGTCGACCTCGATCGGAGCCGGGTCGGCCGAAACAGGCGCCCCGTCGGTCACGCGACCGCGGAGCCCATCATGTCCAGGAAGTTCTGCCGGTAGAAGCGGTCGAGCGTCTCGTCTGACTGTTCGCCGAGGCTGGCGGCGAACTTCCCGAACGGGTCGCGGCTGCCCTCGACGTGCGGGTAGTCGGTGTTGAAGCAGTAGAGGCGGTCGCTCGACTCCCGGATCAGCTCGCCCACGTCCTCGAACGGCGCGGGGGTGAAGAAGAGCTGGTCGTCGAAGTACTCCGAGGGCTTACGGTGCAGATCGTTGAGCTCCGGAGTCGACTTCGCCCACATGCGGAGCGTGTGGTCCAGCCGTCGGATGAACCCGGGCACCCAATCGGCGCCGAACTCGATGACGCCGCCGCGGAGACCGGGGAACCGCTCGAAGACGCCGTCGAAGCAGATCGCGGTGAGGAACTCCTCCACGTCGTGGTGGATATTCGGGTAGTCCTTGGCCTGGACGCCCTCACCGCTCCCGATGAAGTCGACCGGCGCCGGATGACCGTTGTTCATGTACGCAGGTCGCACGTGAAACGGGCCGATGTGGACCATGAAGGGAATCCCGGCCTCCTCGAGGGTCGCCCAGAACGGGTCGAGGTCCGGGTGACCAGGTGAACGGTCACCGGCTGGCTTCGGGGGGACGCCGATGGCCTTGCAGCCGACCTCGATGGCGTCCCGGGCCGCCTTCTCCACCCGATCGGGCTGGAACATCGGGACGACGGCGACGCCGAGCAGGCGCGGATCGTCACTGCACCAGGCCCCCATCGCCCGGTTGTGCGCCAGCGCGCCTTCGTACAGCAGTTCGGGGTCCCGGATGCCGCTGAACTGCAGCGACGAGAACGTCGAGAACACCAGCTGGGCGTCGATCCCGGTGAGGTCGAGGGTCCGTGACCGCTCCTGGGAGTTGAAGGCGCCGAGCGCCTCGTACCCCTTCGGGCCACCCAGCACGTTGGCTTCGAGCGCAGTGACCTGCTCGGGAGGATGTGCACCCGCCTCCGCCAACTTCGCCCACTCCGCGAGCCTCCCGCCGAGCTTGTCGATCGGGATGGTGTGCATCGCGTCCTTGAGATCGGCGGACGCGAAGTCGTCGAGCCAGCTCGGCGGCTCCATGATGTGGCTGTCGGCGTCGTAGACGACCCGGTCGACGGCGTGCTCAGCGGTCGTCATGCCTGCTCCATCTCCTGCTCCATCTCCTGCTGCGGATCGCGTGCTGCTGATCGCGGCGGACCACGGTCAGTGTAGTGTGACTACATTGTCGCTGGCAAGCAGGTGCGGAGGTCTGGACCCGATGGAGGACGAGCTGGTCGTCTGGGACGTGTTCGATCGGATCGCATCGATGGATCCCGGCCGCCCGCTGGTGATCGAGCCCTCCGAGACCGCGACGTACGCCGACGTTCGCGAACGTTCGGCCAAGTTCGCCCGCTACCTGGCAGGCCAGGGTCTCGGCCATCGGCGAGCTCGCACCGAGATGCAGGGCTGGGAGTCGGGGCAGAGTCACGTCGCGATGCTGATGGGCAACTCTTCGGCATACCTCGAGGTCTTGCTCGGTTGCCTGCGGGCCCGCGCCGTCCCGGTCAACGTCAACTACCGCTACCTCGCCGACGAGCTCCAGCGCCTCCTCTCGACGAGCCAGGCCGAGGCAATCGTGTACGACGCCGAGTTCGAAGACGTCGTCGCCGAGGTGGTCGCGTCGCGTGGCGCCCCCGCGGTCCTGGTCCGGATCGGCCACGGAACTCCGCGCGTCGATGGCGCGGTCGCCTACGCCGAGATCCTCACCAGCGCCGACCCCGGCCCGGAGCCGGATCGACCGATCGCCGACGACCTGTGCATCGTGTGCACCGGCGGCACGACCGGCTTCCCCAAGGCCGTGCTCTGGCGACAAGCGGACCTGACCGCGATGATGATCGGGAACCGCCACCTGCTCACAGGGGCGCCGGTGTCGACTTCCGACGATCTCGTCGTCGAGGCAGCCCGACACCAACATCGGGTGCTCCTCGGACCACCCATGATGCACCTGAGCGGTTTCGGTCTCGGCCTCGTCGTCGCGATGTCGGGGGCGACGATCGTGTTCCCCGGTCCCCGCACCGGCATGGACGCTGCCGCGATCCTCGAAGCCATCGAGCAGCACCGGGCGCAACTGCTTGTCGTCGTGGGTGATGCGTTCGGCCGGCCGCTCCTCCACGAGCTCACTCGGCGCCGCTACGACACGTCCTCGCTCCGGATGGTGATGAACGGTGGCGCCACCATGTCGCCGTCGGTCAAGGCGGAGCTGTCGGCAGCGCTGGGCGATGTTCCCGTCGGCGACGGCGTCGGCTCGTCGGAGTCCGGCGTCCTGGCCCGTTCCAGGGGCGGCGAGGAGCCACGCCCGGGCGTGTTCCACCCTGCCTCGTCGGCCTGCATCGTGTCCGAGGACCTGTCCCGAGTGCTCGATCCGAGCGATCCGGCGATCGGCTGGCTGGCCGGATCCGGACGCATGCCCCTGGGCTATCTCGGCGACCCCGAGCGCACGGCGTCCACGTTCCCCGTGATCGACGGACGACGACGCACCGTTCCCGGCGATCGTGCCCGGTGGCTCGACGACGGCATGATCGAGCTCCTCGGCCGCGACGCCACGACCATCAACACCGGCGGGGAGAAGGTGTACTCCGACGAGGTCGAGCGGGTCCTGTTGCGCGACGCGACGGTCGAGGAGTGCCTGGTCGTCGGTAGGCCGTCGCAACGCTGGGGCCAGGAGGTCATCGCCCTCGTCGTCCCTGTGGACGCCGCCACCTTCGTCGCGGACCGGGTGCTCGACACGGCTCGGTCCGTGCTGGCCCGGTACAAGGTGCCGAATGAAGTGGTGCTCGTCGAACGAATCGAGCGCACCCCGGTCGGCA
>JALHSW010000035.1 GCA_022865365.1 Acidimicrobiia bacterium
CCGTTCTCTCGGTGATGTCGACGTACGGCGAATCGCGGAGGCCCACGGTGGTGGTGGCCACCGCTACGCAGCCGGGTTCAGCTCCTCGCTCGATCTCGACACCTGCGTCGCGCGCATCCGCGCCGCGCTGTAGCCGAGCGAGGCGAGGCCGTGATGGTGCCGAGCGGAGCGAGGCCGTGATGGTGCCGAGCGGAGCGAGGCCGTGATGGTGGACGGACTCGTGGTGGTCGACAAGCCGGCCGGCTGCACGTCGCACGACGTCGTCGCTCGCCTCCGCAAGATCTACGGGCAGCGCAAGGTCGGGCACGCGGGCACGCTCGACCCCGATGCCACCGGGGTGCTGCTCGTGGGGCTCGGGCGGGTCACGCGCCTGTTGCGGTTCCTGCAGGCCGCGGGCAAGACGTACCGGGGCACGGTGCGCTTCGGTGTCGCCACGAGCACGCTCGACGCGGCGGGCGAGGTGCTCGATCGGGCGCCGATGGTGGTGTCGCGCGACGATGTCGTCGCGGCCACGAAGCGCTTCATCGGCGACATCGAGCAGATCCCACCGATGGTCTCGGCCGTGAGGGTCGGGGGACGTCGCCTCCATGAGATCGCCCGGGCCGGCGAAGAGGTCGAGCGGGCGCCTCGGGCCGTCACCGTCGGACGGTTCGACGTGGAGGAGTTCGAGCCCGGGCCGTACCCGCTCGCGACCGTGCTCGTCGAGTGCTCGTCGGGTACGTACGTCCGCACGCTGGCCGCCGACCTCGGTGCCGCGCTCGGCGGCTGCGCTCACCTGGAGTCGCTGCGGCGCCTCGCGATCGGCACGTTCAACGTCGATGAGGCCAGCACGCTGGAGGGGATCGCCGCCGATCCCGCGGCGGCGGTGCTGGCTCCGGTCGTCGCGATGCGGGACCTGGAGCGGGTCGATGTCGACGCCGAGCGGGCGCTGGCAGTCGCTCATGGCGCAACGTTCACCGCCAGTGCGCTCGCACCCACGGGGGAGGGCCCGTTCGCCGTGGCGGATCCCGACGGTTCGCTGCTCGCGGTGTACGAGCGACGCGGCGCGGGCGTGAAGCCGGCGGTCGTCGTGGTGGGCGGCGAGGGTTGATGCACGTCGTCACCGACCTCGTGGGGTACGACCCACCTGCAGGGGGAACCGTCGTGACCATCGGCGCGTACGACGGCGTCCATCTGGGGCACGTGGCGGTGCTGCGGCTCGTTCGCGACCTCGCGGCAGCGCGTGGTCTCGAGGCGGTGTGCCTCACGTTCGATCGGCACCCCGCCGAGGTGGTCCGGCCCGACACCGCACCGAAGCTGCTCACGACCCTCGAGCAGAAGCTCGAGCTGCTCGACGCGACGGGTTTCGTCGATACGAGCTGCGTGCTCACGTTCGACGAAGTGCGCAGCCGCGAACCGGCCGAGGAGTTCGTGCGCGAGGTGCTCGTCAACGGGCTGGGCGCGCACCTCGTCGTGGTCGGCGCCGACTTCCACTTCGGGTACCACCGTCACGGCAACGTGAAGCTGCTCGAGCAGATGGGCGGCGAGCTCGGGTTCGAGACGCTCGGGCTCGGCCTCGTACCGGTCGAGGGCGACGCCACCGCCATGGCCTACTCCTCGACGCGGATCCGAGACCTGCTGGGTGGGGGCGACGTCGCCGGCGCGGCTCGGCTGCTCGGGAAGCCGCCCCGACCGTATGAGTTGCGCGGGGCGGTCGAGCCCGGCGACAAGCGCGGGCGCGAGCTGGGGTTCCCGACGGCGAACGTCGCCGTGCCGGACCGGATCTGCCTCCCGGGCGACGGGATCTATGCCGGGACGTTCGTCGACGAGTCGGGCGACGAACGCGGATGCGCGATCTCGCTCGGTCGGCGCCCCACGTTCTACGAGCACGCCGACGCGTCGCTGCTCGAGGCGTTCGTGCTCGACTTCGACGGCGACCTCTACGGGCAGGTGGTGAAGGTCCGCTTCGTGGATCGGATCCGCGGTGAGGAGCGCTTCGACTCGGTCGAGGCGCTCGTCGCGCAGATCGGCCGCGACGTGGAGGCCGTCCGCGCCGTCCTGGCGTCGGAACGGTCGTAGTGGTTCGGGCCGGTCGTCGGGCCGGTACCGCCGCGCTGCTGGTCTTCGGGTGTGTGGCCGCGCTCGTCTCGCCGGTGGCCGCGGCGCGGGCGGCCAAGGCACCTCCCGCGAAGTGGGATCCACGCATCCTCGAGCTCGTGCGGTTCGTCGAGAAGTCGCGCGGCCTCGAGTTCGAACATCCGATCCCGGTCGAGTTCCTCGCCGACGCCGCGTTCGAGAAGGAGGTGGTCAGCGACGACACCGATCTCACCAAGGCCGATCGCGCCCTGGGCCGCCGGTACTCGGGAGATCTCCGCGCCCTCGGTCTCGTCGGCCCCGACTTCGACTTCAATGCTGCGTCGAACGCGCTCGACGCCCAGGGCATCGTCGGCTTCTACGACCAGGACACGAAGAAGATGGTCATCCGCGGACAAGACCTCGACGACACCGACGTACGGGTCACCGTGGTGCACGAGCTCACCCATGCGCTCCAGGACCAGCACTTCGGCCTCACCAGGCTCCAGGACGCGACGAAGTCGTCGGGCGAGGACCTCGCGCTCACGACCCTCGTCGAGGGGGACGCAGTCTGGGTCGAAGAGGACTACGTCGCGACGCTGCCCCAAGCCGAGCAGGACGCGTACTACGCCGCGGCGGGATCAACGGGGGGCGACTCCCCGGGGGGCAGTGCCGGAGCGACGCCCGAGGTCGGTTCGGTAGCCGACGTGTCGCCGATCCTCGAGCGCTTCTTCTCGGCGCCCTACGACCTCGGGTACTGGTTCGTCGACTACCTCCGGGCACATGGGCTGCGGGCAGGCGGGCACCGGACAGGCGGGTCGACCAAGGGCGTCGATCGAGCGCTCCGGCACCCGCCCCCCTCCGACGAACAGGTTCTCGACCCGGTCGCGTTCCTCGAGCACGAGCACCCGTCGGCACCCCGAGCGCCCAAGCTCGAAGCGGGTGAGACCAAGCGCGGGCGCTCCGACCAGCTCGGTGTGCTCACCCTCTATTTCCTTCTCGCGTCGCGCCTCGATCCGCGAACGGCCCTGGCTGCGGTCACGGGTTGGAAGGGCGACACGTACGTCGGCTTCGCCCGCGACGACCAGCCGTGCATCCGTGCCGCGATCACGACCGACGATCCGCGCGAGGCCAAGGAGCTCGCGGGCGCCCTCGAGCAGTGGGGAACCAAGGGGCCGGCCGGTGCCGCGTCGGTCGAGCGCAACGGCGCCGATGTCGAGCTCGACGCGTGCGCCCGGGCCGAGACCGCCCTGCCGACAACGCAGACCCTCGACGACGCCTCCATCGCCCTCGGCTCGCGGTACCTGAACTACGGGCAGTTCGAGGCCAACGACGGGCTCTCTCGCCGAGACGTCCGCTGCCTCGCCGACCTCTACAGCACGGATCTGGAGCTGACCGAGATCTTCAACACGACTCAACCCGAGGACGCCACGCCCGAGCAGGAAGCGCTGATCGAGCAGCGCATGCTCGAGTATGCCGATGCCTGCGGGCTGGAGGTCACCGCTTGACCTTCTGCTAGCCTGGTCCGGTCCCGGCCGCCCGGTTGGGACGCCCCACCTCAGCAAGTTGAAGCGAACGCATGCCCGACACCGCTGCCACGATCACCGAGCACCGCCGTCACGAGACCGACACCGGCTCGCCGGAGGTCCAGATTGCGCTGCTCACCGAGCGGATCGACCACCTGACCGAGCACCTGAAGGTTCACAAGAAGGACCATCACTCTCGTCGGGGGCTGCTCATGCTCGTCGGACAGCGGCGTCGGTTGCTCGACTACCTCCGACGCAACGACATCGAGCGGTACCGAGCACTCATCGCCAAGCTGGGACTGCGCCGGTAGGGAATCACACGAGGAGCGACGCCCAGGGTGGGTGCGCTTCTCGATTCGCGTTTCGGGCAACGTGCCCGAGAGCATCAGACGCGAGGGCGCCGGTTGTCAGTTGCCAGTGCCCGGGCCATTCGAGGCGGTAGCACCGCCCCGCCTCGAGACCAGGTCCGGACCCTGACCACTGGGAATCGCCGCTCCTCGCCGTAGAGAGAGGAGCGTCCGATGGCGGACGCGATTCGCGTAGAAGGGCCGATCAACGCGGCCGGTACCACCCTGTCGTTCGAGACGGGAAAGCTCGCAAGGCTGGCCGACGGCGCGGTCTTCGTGCAGATCGGCAACACCACGCTGTTGTCGACGGTCGCAACCAGCAAGCCCCGCGAGGGCATCGACTTCTTCCCGCTGACCGTCGACGTCGAGGAGCGGATGTACGCGGCGGGGAAGATCCCCGGCTCGTTCTTCCGGCGCGAGGGTCGACCCGGTGAGCAGGCGATCCTCACGTGTCGCCTGACCGACCGGCCGCTGCGCCCGTCGTTCCCGGCCGACTTCCGCAACGAGGTCCAGGTCATCGCCACGGTCATGGGTGCCGACATGGAGAACCCCCATGACATCGCGTCGATCAACGGCGCGTCGGCGGCGCTCATGGTCTCGGGGATCCCCTTCAACGGCCCGATCGGGGCGGTGCGCATCGCGCGCGTCGACGACGAGTGGATCGCGCACCCCACGTACCACGAGGGTGCGGAGTCGATCTTCGAGATGGTCGTCGCCGGCCGTAAGCTCCACGACGGCGACGTCGCGGTGATGATGGTCGAGGCAGGCGGTACAGCCGGTTCGTTCGAGAAGTACGCCGAGGGCACGCCCAAGGTCAACGAGGAGACCATCGCGGACGGGCTCGAATGGTCGAAGCAGTGGATCCTCGCGTCGATCGAGCTCCAGCTCGAGCTCGTGAAGAAGGTCCAGGAGGCGAACGGCCCGATCGAGACGATCGCGTACACGCCGAACCTCGACTACCAGGACGACGCGTTCGACGCGATCGCCGACGAGGCCCGCGAGGCCCCCGGGGAGGCGTTGGCCATCGCCGATAAGAATGACCGCAACCGACGACTCGACGAGATTCGCGATGCTGCGATCGCGACGCTCGTCGGCAGCGACGGCGTACCCGGCCCCTTCGCCGGGCGGGGAGGCGAGCTGAAGAAGGCGTTCCGCTCCTTGCAGAAGCAGATCGTGCGCGACCGCATCGTCAAGGAAGGTGTCCGCATCGACGGGCGCGGCGTGGCCGATCTCCGTCCGCTCGAGGCGGAGATCGGTGTCATCCCCACGGCGCACGGCACCGGGCTGTTCCAGCGTGGTGAGACCCAGGTGCTCAGCGTGACGACGCTCGGCATGCCCCGCATGGAGCAGATGGTCGACTCGATCGGCACCGAGGACCGCAAGCGCTACATGCACCACTACAACTTCCCGCCGTTCTCCACGGGCGAGACCGGCCGCGTCGGGTCACCGAAGCGTCGGGAGATCGGTCACGGCGTGCTCGCCGAGCGGGCGATCGTGCCCGTGCTCCCGAGCTCGGAGGACTGGCCGTACACGATCCGGGTCGTCTCCGACGTGCTCTCGTCGAACGGCTCCACGTCGATGGCCTCGGTCTGTGGCTCGAGCATGGCGCTGATGGACTCGGGCACGCCGATCAAGGCACCGGTCGCCGGCATCGCGATGGGCCTCGTGCTCCACGACGGCGAGTACGTCACCCTGACCGACATCCTCGGCCAGGAAGACGCGTTCGGTGACATGGACTTCAAGGTCGCCGGCACCGCCGATGCGGTGACGGCACTGCAGCTCGACACCAAGATCGACGGGATCCCCGCCGACGTGCTGGCCAAGGCGCTGCTCCAGGCCCGTGACGCCCGGCTGAAGATCCTTGACGTGATGCAGGAAGCGATCGACGGTCCGCGTGACGACGTTCGTCCGACGGCACCGAAGATCATCAGCATCCAGATCCCGATCGACAAGATCGGCGAGGTCATCGGCCCGAAGGGCAAGGTCATCAACACGATCACCCAGGAGACCGGCGCCGACGTGTCGGTGTCCGACGACGGCGTGGTCGGGACCGTGTCGATCGGTTCGAAGGAGTCCTCGGCCGTCGAGGAGGCGCGCCGACGCATCGAGCTCATTCTCGATCCGCCGACCGCAGAGCTGGGCGCGAACTACACCGGCAGGGTCGTCAACGTCACGAAGTTCGGTGCGTTCGTGAACGTGCTGCCCGGTCGCGACGGGCTGTTGCACATCTCGAAGCTGGGTGGCGGCAAGCGCGTCGACCGCGTCGAGGACGTGCTGAACCTCGGTGATGAGGTGCAGGTGCGCGTCGACGACATCGACAACTCCGGCAAGCTCTCGCTGAGCCTTGTGGGTGAAGACGGCGAGGTGCACGAGGGTGCTCCGCGCGAGCAGCGCGAGTCGGGTCCTCGTGACCGCGACCGCAGCGGTGACCGTGGCCGTGATCGTGATCGTGATCGTGGCCGTGATCGTGATCGTGATCGTGGCGGCAACGGTGAGAGTGCGAACGACCCCGGATCGGCTGCCAAGGCCGCGCCCTCGTTCGAGGACTCCTGGGAGGCTCAGGCCACGGAGGAGTTCGGTGACCTCGGTCCCGCCGAGGCCGGGCGCAGCGGTGGCCCGGGCAGCGGTGGCGGCGGTGGTCGTCGCGGCGGCGGCGGTGGTGGTGGCGGCGGTCGACGCCGGCGCTGACCGCCTGATGATCGGCCTGATGGACGGAGCCGCGTGATCGAGGGAAACCGCCGCACCGAGCTCGAATCAGGCCTGCGCATCGTCACCGAGGCACTTCCCGCGCTGCGATCGGTCGCGGTCGGCTTCTGGGTCGGCACGGGCTCGCGCGACGAGGCCGACGAGCTCTCCGGCGCGAGCCACTTCCTCGAGCACCTGCTCTTCAAGGGCACCGAGCGACGCAGCGCGGTCGAGATCGCCGAGGCGGTCGAATCGGTCGGCGGCGACATGAACGCGTTCACCGCGCACGAGCTCACCACCTACTACGTGCGGGTTCCCGACGACCGACTCGCCCTCGCGCTCGAGATCCTGTCCGACATCGTCTGGACGCCGGCATTTCGCCAGGACGAGGTCGACTCGGAACGTCAGGTGATCCTCGAGGAGATCCGGATGCGCGACGACGCGCCCGAGGATCTCGTGCACGAGCTGTTTGGGTCAGCGATCTTTCCCGAGCACCCGATCGGCCGCGACGTCATCGGGACACCCGACACGATCAACGCGATGGGACCCGCCGAGATCGGTGGGTTCCATGCGGAGCACTACCACCCGAGCAACGTGGTCGTCGCGGCCGCCGGCAACCTGGAGCACGACGAGGTCGTCGCGCTCGTCGAAGCCGGCCTCGTCCATTCGGGTGGGAGCCGGCCGGCCCGCGCCCGGTGGGAGGGCGGCCCCGCGCCGCGGTCCGTTGCCGTACTCGAACGTGACACCGAGCAGGCGCACGTGGTGCTGGGGATGCGAGCCATCGGGCGTGAGGACCCCGATCGGTACGCGCTGACGGTGTTGAATCAGGTGCTCGGCGGCGGGATGTCGTCGCGCCTCTTCCAGGAGGTCCGTGAGCGCCGTGGCCTCGCCTACTCCGTCTACTCGTATCGGAGCGCGTACGAGGAGACCGGCGCGCTCGCGGTGGCGGCAGGCACGGCTCCCGAGCGACTCGACGAGCTGCTCGACACGCTCGAGGCAGAGGTCGCCCGGCTCACCGCCGAGCGACGGATCACCGACCGCGAGCTGGTCGCGGCCAAGGGTCACCTCACCGGCTCGTTGGCGCTGTCGCTCGAGAGCTCCAACGCACGCATGCACCGCCTCGGTCGGAGCGAGCTGACGCTCGGCGAGGTCCTGTCGCTCGATGACCTCGTCGCCGAGGTCACGCGGGTCGAAGCCGCTGACATCACGAGAGTTGTCGATCGGGTGCTCGGCGTACCCGAGCGCACCCTCGCCGTGGTCGGACCGGTCGACGCGGCGACGTTCGGGCGCGACCGTCAGGCGCGCGGAGAGACAGGCGACGCGGTCGGCGACGTGACGCTCTAGCCTGCGTTTCGTGATCCGCGTCGGGGTGTTCGGGGCCGGGGGCCGCATGGGTTCCACGGTCTGCGCTGCGGTCGCCGGCGATCCCGGGCTCGAGCTGGTGGCCGCAGTCGACCCACTGCACGCCGGGATCGACCTCCAGCAGCTCGGCGTCTCCGACACGGGGCTCCAGGTCGCACGCACCGCCGAAGCGCTCGCCGACGCCGGGGCCGAGGTCGCGGTCGACTTCACCGTGCTCGACGCGGCACGCGAGAACCTGCGCTGGTGCGCGGCGAACGGAGTGCACGCTGTGGTCGGTACCACGGGGTTCTCCGAGGCTGACATCGACGACCTGCGCGCCCGGTTCGAAGCCAGCGCGGCCAACGTGGTCATCGCGCCGAACTTCGCCATCGGCGCAGTGCTCATGATGCGTTTCGCCGAGCTCGCGGCGCCGTACTTCGAAAGCGCCGAAGTGATCGAGCTGCACCACGACGAGAAGGTAGACGCACCGTCGGGCACCGCGATGCTCACGGCGGCGCGCATGGCCGAAGCGTCGTCGGACTGGGGAAGCGACCCCACCGAGAAGACCGTGGTCGAAGGCGCGCGCGGCGGCGAGGGCCCCGGCGGGATCCGCGTCCACTCGGTGCGCCTCAGGGGGTTGGTCGCACACCAGGAGGTCCTCCTCGGAACCACCGGCCAATCGCTCTCGATCCGCCACGATTCCTACGACCGGACGTCGTTCATGCCCGGCGTGCTCATGGCGGTGCGCTCGGTCGGTGACCGTCCGGGCCTCACGCTCGGCCTCGAGGCCTTCCTTTCCTGACGAGCACCGGGCCTGACGAGCACCGGGACGCCCCTGCGTATTGCTCCCCGGAGCCGTCGGCCGTAACGTCACGCTCTGTGGGTGACGGGGGGCCGCTTCTCGCGGTCAACAACCTCGAGGTGCTCTACGGCGGCGCGGTACGAGCGTTGCGTGGGGTCAGTCTCGAGGTGGGAGAAGGCGAGATCGTCGCGCTGCTCGGCGCGAACGGGGCGGGGAAGACGACCGTCCTGCGGGCGGTCTCGGGGCTCCTGTCCGAGCACTCGGGCCGGGTCGTGCGCGGCGACGTCCTCCTCGACGGCACGTCGATCCTCGGGCTCGGGGCACCGGCGATCGTCCGGCGTGGCCTCGCCCAGGTGATGGAAGGCCGCCGGGTCTTCGCCGAGCTCACGGTCGACGACAACCTCCGGGCCGGCGGGTTCACCCGTCGGGACCGCGCCGGGACGCGCCAGACCTACGAACGGGTCCTCGAGATGTTCCCCATCCTCGCGACACGCCGGCGGTCGGTCGCCGGGTATCTCTCGGGGGGAGAGCAGCAGATGCTCGCGATCGGTCGGGCGCTCATGGCCGACCCGCGCCTGCTCCTGCTCGACGAGCCGTCGCTGGGGCTCGCCCCGCTCATCCAGGAGCAGATCCGGGACACCATCGTGGCGATCGCCGAGACCGGGACGAGCGTGCTGCTCGTCGAGCAGAACGCGATGATGGCCCTCTCGATCGCGCACCGCGCTTCCGTGCTCGAGAACGGACACGTCGTCCGCGAGGGTCTCGGGTCCGAGCTCCTCGGTGACGAGGAGATCCGCGAGGCGTACCTCGGCATGGGCGAGCGGGGGCGGCGCTCCTTCCGTGACCTCAAGACGTACCGACGCCGACGACGCTGGACCGCATGAGCTGGACCGCATGACCACGCCGCTGCTCGAGTTCGAGGAAGTGACGCTTGCCTTCGGAGGCGTCACCGCGTTGCGCGACGTGAGCTTCACGGTCGAGCCCGGTGAGCTCTTCGCGGTCATCGGCCCGAACGGCGCGGGTAAGACGTCGACGTTCAACTGCATCAACGGCGTCTACCGTCCGAAGCAGGGGAGCATCCGCTTCGCGGGCAAGGAGATCATCGGTCGAAAGCCCCCGGCGATCGCGAGCCTTGGGATCGCGCGGACGTTCCAGAACCTCGGGCTCTTCGTGAACCTCGACGTGATCGACAACCTCATGCTCGGACGCCATGTCCGGATGCGCACCGGCCTCTTCGCGGGGATGGCCTGGGTCGGGCGGGCCCGCCGCGAGGAGATCGTCAACCGAGGGCGGGTCGAGGAGATCATCGAGCTCCTTGCCCTGCAGCCGTACCGTTACGAGCCGGTCGGGACGTTGCCGTACGGCATCCAGAAGAAGATCGAGCTCGGGCGCGCCCTGGCCATGGAGCCGCGGCTGCTGCTGCTCGACGAGCCGGTCGCGGGGATGAACCGAGAGGAGACCGAGGACATGGCCCGCCTCATCCTCGAGATCCGACGCGAGCTCGACCTCAGCATGATCCTCGTCGAGCACGACCTCCAGATGGTGATGGAGCTGGCCGACCGCCTGCTCGTGCTGGATTTCGGTGAGCCGATCGCACTCGGCGGGCCGGCCGAGGTGCAGGCAAACCCCCGGGTGATCGAGGCGTACCTCGGCCAGGCGGAGCACGCGTGAGCGCGGCAGTGGCACCGGTGCGCCCCGCGCCCGACGCGGCCGCGAACCCGTCGACGCTGCCCGCCTGGCTCCTACATCACGCGGCGACGCGACCCGGGGACGTCGCGGTTCGCGTCAAGGAGCTCGGCCGCTGGCGCGAGATCACGTGGGAGGAGCATGCGGGTCGCGTCGCGGCGTTGGGCCGCGCGCTCGCGCATCACGGCATCGGTCCCGGTGACCGGGTCCTGCTGGTCAGTGAGAACCGTCCCGAGTGGGTGTTCACCGACCTCGCCACGCAGGGCCTCGGCGCCGCGACGGTCGGCGTGTTCCCGACCACGCCGGCGGAGGAGGTTGCCGACGTCCTGCGTCGCAGCGAGGCCCGCATCGCGGTTGTCGAGGACGAGGAGCAGCTCGACAAGCTGCTCGAGGTCCGCGAAGGCACCGGACTGGAGAAGATCTTCGTCATCGACCCCCGCGGGATCCGCCGCCTCGTGGCACCCGCGGCGAGCTTCGAGGAGCTCGAGGCGCTCGGCAGCCTCGATGCCGTGGCACTTCGCGCAGCCGATCCCGATCTCTGGCACCGGTCGGTTGCGGCGCTCGAACGCCAGAACGTCGCCACCGTGGTGTTCACCCCGGGGACCACCGGCGTCCCCAAGGGCGCGCTGCTGACGCACGGGAACCTTGCGGCCGCGGCCGACGTGGGTGTGGCCGAATACGGGCTCGGCCCGCACGACCAGATCGTGTCCTGCCTCCCGCTGTGCGAGATCTCCGAGCGGGTGCTCGTCGTGGCCCAGGCCACCCGGGCCGCCGCGACCGTCCACTTCGGCGAGGGGGGCGATGCCATCGAGAACGACCTCCGCGAGGTTGAGCCGACGTTCTTCCTGGCGTCACCGCGGCTGTGGGAGCGCCTACGGGGCCGTATCGACGCGGGCCTCCGCAACGCCGGACGCGTCAAGCGATCGGCGTTTCGCCTCGCTTCCCCCGGCGGGCGCTCGTGGCGCGGGATGCTCGCGGCGCTGATCGTCACCCGGCCCGTCCGATCTCGGGTCGGCCTGCGTCGGGTCCGCGTCGCCGTGGCTGCCGGCGCGCCTGCTCCCCTCGAGCTGCTCGAGTGGTGGTCCGGCCTCGGCATGGCTGTGCGAGAGCTCTACGGACTCGTCGAGAGCACCGGAGTGGCCACGGTCGTGCCGGCCGCAGGCGGGCGTCCCGGCACGGTCGGGCGGGCGGTGCCCGGGACCGAGGTCGCCATCGACGTCGGGGGCGACGGTAGCGGTGACGGTGAGGCCGGGGCGAGCACCGGAGAGGTGCGGGTCCTCGGCGACGTCGTGTTCGCCGGCTACCTCGACGCACCGGCCGAGACCGCCGAGGCGCTCGACGCCTCGGGATGGCTCCACACCGGCGACCTCGGGGCGCTCGACGCCGACGGCACGCTCACGATCGTCGGACGGACCAAGGACATCATCGTCACCTCCGGTGGACACGCCGTGGCGCCGGGTCCACTCGAGCAGCGCCTCGAGGCGTCGCCGTACCTGCGGGCTGCGATCGTCATCGGGGACGGTCGCCCGTGCCTCGGCGCGCTCGTGGCCGTCGACGACGCGGCGGTCGGCGACTGGGCCGCAGGCGTTGGGGTGCCGTTCACGACGATGCGCAGCCTCGCGACCCGCCCGGAGGTGCACGATCTCATCGGGCGGTGGATCGACGAGGTGAACGGATCGCACGCGGCGGCGGATCGCATCGAGCGGTTCGCGGTGCTGCCGAGCGAGCTCAGCCACGACGAAGGCGCGCTCACCCCGAACTTCAAGGTGCGGCGCGGCGCGATCGCTGCGCAGTTCTCCGACCAGGTCGAGGAGATGTACGCGTGACGAAGTTCTTCCAACTCGTCGCCTCCGGTGCCGCGCTCGGCGCGGTGTACGCCCTCGTCGGACTCGGCTTCGTCGTGATCTACCGCGCGACCGGCGTCATCAACCTCGCGCAAGCCGGCATGGTCGCGCTCGGTGCATTCCTCGTGTACAACGCGACCGCGACCTGGGATCTCCCGTTCTGGCTCGCCGTCATCGTGTCGATGGGGCTCGGGGCGCTGCTGGGCATCGTCCTGGAACGGCTCATCCTGCGTCGCATGGTCGGCCGTCCCGTCTACGCGGTCATCCTCGTGACCGTCGGGATACTTCTGCTCATCGAACCGATCGTCACGACGATCTGGAAGAACCCGGGCACGAACATCGAGACACCCTGGGGCCTCGAGAAGGTCACCATCGGCGACGTGAACATCCTGCAGGTCGATATCGCCACGATCCTCCTCGCGGCCGCGGTGCTGGGCGTGTTCTTCGCGTTCTTCCGCTACACCAAGTACGGCGTCGCCATGCGCGCGACCGCGGTCGACCAGGAGGCCGCGCTTGCCCAGGGGATCAACGTGCGGCGCATCGTGGCGCTGTCGTGGGCGATCGCCGGCGTCGTGGCCGTGCTTGCCGGGACGATGCTCGGGGCCGGCGCAGGTCCGGGGACCGGCCTCGGGATCGGGATCACGGTCATCTCGCTGAAGGCCTTGCCCGCCGTGGTGCTCGGCGGACTCGACTCCCCGGCGGGAGCAGTCGTGGGTGGGCTGATCATCGGGATCCTCGAGGTCCTGACTGCGGGCTACCAGTCCGACGTGCTGCCGTTCCTGCCCGGAGGATTTGCCGCGGTGATGCCCTGGGTCGTGATGCTCATCGTGCTCGTCGTGCGGCCCTACGGGCTCTTCGGCACGCGCGACGTGAGGCGGGTCTGATGGCTCGGGCCAGTCGGCGCCTCGTGCGTAACTACGGCCACGACCTTCGCCTCGTGGGCACGCGGCGCGGCCGGCTGTTCCTCGTCGTGCTGCTCGCGCTCTACCTCTGGCTGCCGTTCCAGCTCGACGACTTCTGGGCGAGCGTGCTCACGCTGGCCGGGATCACCGCGATCGGAGCGCTCGGCCTCAACCTGCTCACGGGATACACCGGGCAGCCCTCGCTCGGGACGGCCGCGTTCATCGGGCTCGGCGCTTTCACCGCCAGCTACTGCGGTCGCCCGGAGGACTACGGCGGCCTCGGGTGGAGCTTCCCCGCGTACCTCGGCGTCGCGATCCTGCTCGGTGCGGGGGTCGGGTACCTCGTGGGCGTCCCCGCGCTGCGGCTGCGGGGCAACTACCTCATCATCGCGACCCTCGGACTGGTCTTCGTCGCGATCTACATCTGGCGGAGCTGGGAAGAGGTCACCGGAGGAAACGCCGGCGTCCCGATGCCGATCGACGTGAAGATCTTCGGGCTCAACTTCACGAACCTCGAGGTGTTCGGTGAGACCTTCGGGCGCAACCAGGGATTCTTCTATCTCGTGTGGGCGGTCGTGGCCCTGGTCGCGCTGCTGTGCAAGAACCTCGTCCGCTCGCGTCCGGGCCGGGCCTTCCAGGCGGTCCGTGACCGCGATGTTGCCGCCGAGGTCGTTGGCGTGAGCCTGTTCCGGACCAAGGTCGGCGCCTTCGTCCTGTCGAGCGCGATCGCCACGGCGGGCGGCGTGTTCTACGGCATCTGGATCCAGTACCTGGTCCCCGAGGACTCCTCGCTCGGCCTGAACCTCTCGATCAGCTACCTCGCGATCATCATCGTCGGGGGCGTCGGCACGATCTACGGCCCCATCATCGGCGCGCTGCTCATCGGGTCGATGCCGGCCCTCATCGACGAGTTCGCCGGCCAGCTGCCGTTCGTGTCCTCGTCTGCCACCGACTCGGGCATCTCGAAGCCCGCCCTGCAGACGCTGCTCTACGCGATCCTCATCATCGTGTTCCTCGTGGCGGAACCGAACGGCCTCGCCGGGATGTGGCGCCGGGTTCGCGACTACTTTGCGACGTGGCCGCTGGCGAAACGCGGGTCATGATGGGCGCAGATCTCCACATACTCCCGAACGGGATGTACTCCCGAACTCCATGTATCCCCAAGAACGAGGAGGCACCATGTACCGACGAGGACTTCGAGCGTTCCTGACGCTCGCGGTCGCGGCAGGGCTCGTCGTGGGGGTGACCGCTCCCGCGGTTGCCCGCGTCCACGCCAAGGCTCCGCCGTCGACCGACGGTTTCGACGGAAAGACGATCAAGCTCGGAGTGATCACGCCCCTGACAGGGACCGTGAGCCTCATCGGCACGCCCCTCACCGCGGGGAACCAGCTCTGGTGGGACTACGTCAACAAGGAGCTCGGTGGCGTCGGCGGGAAGTACAAGGTCGAGCTGGTCGAGGAGGACAGCCAGTACCAGCCCGCGACGGCGATCCAGGCCTACGACAAGATCAAGGGCGACGTCGTCGACTTCCAGCAGATCCTCGGGACCCAGGTCACCAAGGCGCTCCTGCCGAAGATGCAGGTCGACCAGAGCGCCGGCGGACCCGCGACGCTCGACTCGACGTGGGTGAAGAACCCGAACCTGTTCCCGATTGGTGCGCCGTACCAGATCGAGGCGATCAACGGGCTCGACTACTACACCAAGAACGGTGGCAAGGGGAAGAAGGTCTGTGCCCTCGCCCAGGACGACGAGTTCGGCCAGGCCGGGCTCGACGGCTTCGCGTACGCGAAGAAGGCGCTGAAGCTCAAGACCGGGCCGACCGAGCGGTTCAAGACCGGCGAGGACCTCACGGCCCAGATCCAGTCGCTCTCCGACGCGAAGTGCGACGCGGTGCTCACCGTGGCCACCGCGGTCGACGCGACGGCGATCGTCACCAAGTCGATCGCGCTGAACTTCTCGCCGCAGATGATCGCCTTGGGGGTGTTCTGGCTGCCGGTGTTCGCGCAGAGCCCGAACCTGCAGCAGTTCCTGGTCGACCACGTCATCGTGTCGACCCAGCCGGGGGCGGCATGGGGTGACTCCTCGATCCCGGGGATGAGCGCGTTCCTCAAGCAACAGCAGCAGTACGCACCGAGCCAGAAGCCGGACCCGTACTTCGCGTTCGGGTACGTGCAGGGCCAGGCGCTGTACCAGATCCTGCAGAAGGCGGTGAAGAACGGCGACCTGTCGCACGAGGGCATCCTCAAGGCCTCGAACCAGGTCGGGACGCTGAAGTTCGACGGGCTCTCCGGCGACTACAAGTACGGCAAGTCCGCCGCTGACCGCAACCCGCCACGCGCGACGACGGTGTTCAAGGTGGACCCGACCCAGCCGATCGGGCTCGCACCGGTCGGGCCGCCGGCGGCGTCGAAGGCCGCGACGACGTACCCGATCCCCGGCTGAGTCCGGAGCAGGGTTCTGACGGAGAGGACCGAGGTAGGGGGGCGGCCACGGCCGCCCCCCTACGCTCGGGGCATGGATTCCCCAGTTCCGGACCAACGCGAGTTGGTCTACGCGGGCACGTACGAGTGCGTGGCCCTCTACGGGCTCGCCAAGACGACCGTCGACGACGTCGCCCGGGCTTCGGGGGTGTCGCGCGCGACCGTCTATCGCATGTTTCCGGGCGGGCGCGACCAGATCATGCGCGAGACCGTCGGGTGGGAGATGAACCGCTTCTTCGCCCGACTCGCGGCCGAGGTCGAGAACGCGCGTGACATCGAGACCCGCCTGGAGCGCGGCCTGGCCTTTGCCCGGCGCTCGCTGCTGGAGCACGAGGTCCTCCAGAAGGTGCTGGCGACCGAACCCGACGCCCTGCTGCCGCTCATGACCGTCGAGCAACACCGGGTGCTGCGCTACATCACGGCGTATCTGGCACCCTTGCTCGAGGCGGAGCGGGCGGCGGGGCGGCTCCGAGAAGGTGTCGACGTGGACCTCGCGGCTGACTACGTTGCGCGGACGCTGCTCTCGTTGATCGGGAGCCCCGGGCGCTGGGATCTCGCCGATCCGGCTGCCGTCCGGGGTCTCGTGGGCCGTGAGCTGCTCGGGGGGATCTTGCGAGCCCCTTCGGGGAACCGCACCCCCACCCGCG
>JALHSW010000386.1 GCA_022865365.1 Acidimicrobiia bacterium
AGAGCTCCCCCGAGCGGAGCCTCTCGGCCGTGGCGGGCAGCTCATCGAGGCGCTGCGCGGTGACCAACGCCTCACGGGCCACACCCTCGGTGCACCCCGACGCTTCCGCGAGCCACTGATCGACCGTCGCCGCCCGCGACGTGCGTCTCCATCCGTTGGTCTGCGCGGCGCGACGCGCGTAGAGCATCTTGACCGTCTCGCTCAAACGCGCGGCCTTCGCGGCGACCTCAGTGAGCCGGGCCGCGTCCACACCCGAACAGCACTCGGGCTCAAGAGCCCGGGCAAGCTCGTCGAGGTCTGCGGTGATCCGCTCGATCTTGAACATGCCCCCACCATGACAGGGGGGTACGACAGCTACGTCGCTGAGCTCGAGGCAGGGGGTGCTGTCCTACGCCGGGTCGAGCCGGAACACCGGATGATCGGACGCGTCGGGGAGCTGCTTCCAATATGTGTCCACGGTCTTCCCGGCCTTGTCGCGGTAGGAGGCGATCACCGGGGCGCGCGCCGCGAGGGGGATCTCGACCGCCCGCATTTGGCGCGTCTCCCCGTCACGCTTGAGCTCGACCTCGCCGGCGGATCGCACGTTGCGCACCCACTCGGACTCACCCCGCGTCGAGACGAGGTACGTCGCGCCGTCGTGGTCGACCGGGATGACAGGGATGGTGCGGGGTTCTCCGCTCGTGCGGCCGGCCACCGTCAGCGGAGCGGCACCGCCGATCCCGAACTTCGCGGCGATCGGGTTGAACACCCGCTTCGTGAAGCCCGGCGGCTTGAGATAGGTCATCGCTCAGCCTTCCGGTCAACCTGAAGCACGGCCTCGTAGTGCTCGACCGTCGGGAACGGGTCGTAGAAGTGGTGGAGCAGTGCCCGCCAAGGCTGATAGTCCGCCGACCCCCGGAATCCCTCGGTGTGGTCTTCGAGCCGGTCCCAGCCGACGAGCAGGACATAGCGATGCGGGTCTTCGAGGCAACGCCGAAGCTCCAGGTGATCGAAACCCGGTGCCGCCGAGATGATCGCCTTCGCTTCGGCGAACGCGCTCTCGAACTCAGCGCCCTCGCCCGGGCGCACATCAAGGATCGCAAGTTCCAGAATCATGGGGGCACGCTAACGGCACTGCTCGTCCGGCACCGGGACTGTGCAAGCGAACACGCGGGGGTCGGGCGCTCGAGCCGCGCTGAGCTGAGCGTCAGCCAACCTCGGCGCGTTGCCGGAGCTCCCGATCACCAGAGGGCGCGTCGCGGTGCCCGGCGCCCCGACCGATCACCGCGACGAGACCGATGACGACGATCAGCGCGAGTCCCACGGCTGCGCCCGCGGCACTCCACGCAAGGACGACCGCGACCACGAGCTGCACGACGATGGCCGCAGCGCGGGTGGAGGGCCCGAGGTCGTGGAAGCGCCGGTGGAACGACGCGAGCTGTGCGGGGCTGTCGATCTTGCGGGCCAGCAGCACGCCAAGTCCTCGGATGAGACCGAACAGCGTGGCGATCGCGAACGCGACCAGTGGGTCTGTGGTAAGTGCGGCAAGGGCGATGGTGAGGAACACGGCGGCTGTCATGACGTAGGTGGTGATGCCCACACCGATCTGCCAGCCGAAGCCCACGCCGTAGAGCCAGCCGCGGTACGTGCCCAGCCAGATCTCGTTGACCTGTCGGCGCAGGTACGGCGGCGCGAGGCCGAATGCCCCCAGGTCGAGGCTCGCCGCGACCAGCGCGCATCCGGCACCGATGGCCGCCAGGGTGAGCGTCGTCGGGTCGAGCGCGGCGACGCCGGCCGCGAGGAGCGCGGTCAGCGCACCCAGCGTCGCGCCGCCGGCCACCGCCCCGATCACGAACCACGTTGCGGTCACGCCCCAGTGTTGGTTCCGGGCGCGCTCGGACATCGGCGTGATGCTCGAGAGCATCGACTGCCCGCAGGGAGACCAGGTGGAGCGCACCGCCGCGACGATCGCGACCGCGACGCAGGCTCCGAGGACGAGGTCGTCCACGGCTCCCGATCGTGGACGGTCGGCCGGCGATCTCCGTACACTTGGAGAATGGTCGGCACCCTGGAGGGCCCCAGGTGAGCAGGTGCCAGATGAGCAGGGCGATGGATGACAGGGTGCCAGATGAGCAGGGCGATGGATGAGCAGGCGGTCGCGACCGCGGTCGACGAGACGGCCGAGCTGTTCCGGGGCGACGGTGCCGATCTCGTCCTCGTTCGAGCCGACGCCAACGCCGGCCGTATCGAGCTGCGCCTCGACCTGACCGACGTGGAGTGCCTCGACTGCGTCGTGCCCCCCGATCTGCTCGAGCAGATGGTGACGGCCGAGCTCCGGCGCAGGGTCAGCGGTGCGTTCGACCTCGTGCTCGACGATCCCCGGCGCATCTAGGTTTCGGTCGCTCGACATGTCGACTCCGGAGCTCCAGATCGCGGAAGGGCGTGCCGCGGCGCCCGACCTCTTCGAGATCGCCGACGCCTCACCGGAGGCGCTCTTCGAGGCGTACGCGTCGCAGGGCTGGGGCGACGGCCTGCCGCTCGTCGCACCCACACCCGAGCGGGTCGAGGCGATGCTCGCCCACACCGACGGTGACCCCGACGAGATCCTGGGCGTGCTGCCCCCGCGCTTCGGGAAGGCAACGCGTCGGCTGGTCGCGGTCAACGCGGTTCTTGCCGGGTGCCCACCCGACGTGATGCCGGTCCTCGTGAGCGCGGTGCGAGGGCTGGCACGGCCCGAGCTGAACCTGCGAGGCGTGAACGCGACGACGCACCCGGTGGCCCCGTTGCTCGTGGTGCACGGTGCGATCGCCGAGGAATGCGGGTTCAACGGTGGGATCGGTGCGTTCGGGCCGGGGAACCGCGCGAATGCGACCGTCGGACGGGCGGTCCGCTTGATCTTGTTGCACATCGCCGGCGCCCGCCCGGGCGACGGCGACGCGTCGCAGGACGGGCAGCCATCGAAGTACTCGTACTGCGTCGCCGAGAACCTCGCGGCGAGCCCGTGGGAGGCGTACGCGCGAGCACGTGGTGTCGAAGCGCCGTCGGCCGTCACGCTGCACTGTGGCGAGAACCCGCACAACGTGCACGACATGGAGAGCAGCGAACCAGCACCGATCCTCGACAAGGTCGCGACCGCGATGGCATCCTTCGGCCAGAACAACGCGCCGATCGCCCAAGGGGAGTACTTCGTCCTCCTGGGCCCGGAGCACGCCGCGACCATCGCCGCCGCAGGCTGGGGGCGCCGCGACGTGTCGCTCTACCTCTACGAGCGGGCGCGATTCCCGGCCGGGCAGTTCCGCGCGGCCTTCACCAGCCGGGCGTGGATGCCGTGGATGGAGGGTGTGGCCGACGACCAGCTGCTCCCGATGACGGGCCATCCCGACAACATCCGCGTGATGGTCGTCGGCGGCGCGGGCAAGCACAGCATGATCGTCCCGAGCTGGGGGATGACGACCTCGGTGACGCTACCGGTGGAGCCCTGACGTGAGCATCACCGTGTACGCGCCCGACGGTGAGGTCGGTCCCGAGCCCGCCGCGCTCGCCCCTGGTCCGAACGTGCTCACCGGTCTGCGTATCGGGGTGCTCGACAACGGCAAACCCAACGCCGGTCTGCTGCTCGCCCGCGTGGGCGAACAGCTTGCGGCGCGCACCGGCGCGACCCTCGCGCTCGTGATCGAGAAGGGTCCGGGAGCCAACGCAGCCACGCCGTGCACGGAAGCCGTGTTCGAGCGCCTCCGCTCCGAGTGCGACGTCGTCCTCACCGGCTCGGCCGACTGCGGCAGCTGCACGTCGTGGAGCGTGCACGACACGATCCAGCTCGAGCGCTCGGGCACCCCGACGGTCGTGGCCACCACGACCCGCTTCGTCGAGCTCACCCGGCGGGTTGCCGCGGGCTTCGGCGTCCCCGAGGCGCGCGTGGCGGTGTTCCCCCACCCGCTGGGGAGCACCGACGACGACACGATCATCGCCTGGGCCGACGCCGCGGTCGACGAGGTCGTCGCCCTGCTCACCCGCCCGGCTTGATTCAGCGGTCAGTGGCGAAGGGCGTTCCCGTGAGTCGACCGACCGTGACCGGCCCGATCACCGGCGGGAAGGGTCGGCCCAACCTCTTGACGACGACCTTCGACCTCGCGTCGGTGGGGTATGAGCGCGCGGAGTACTTCATCAGCGGCACCGCGACCGCGTTCTCTTCGGCGAGGCCGCTGACGCCCGACGGGACGTGGACCGTCGAGCCTGAGCACACGGACCGGTACGAGACGCGCATCCTCGTCGTTCGTCCGAGCGAGCCCGCCAAGTTCAACGGCACGGTGTTCGTCGAGTGGCACAACGTCACCGCCGGATTCGACTCGAGCCCCGGTTGGATCCTGGCGCACAACGAGACGCTCCGGAGTGGTGCGGCGTGGGTCGGCGTGTCCGCGCAGGCGGCAGGGGTCTCGGGCGACACGCCGGCAGTCGGTGGGGTTCGGCAGGGTGGGCTCAAGGCGGCCGACCCGGAGCGGTACGGCTCGTTGCATCACCCCGGCGACAGCTACTCGTACGACATCTTCTCCCACGCCGGTCTGGCCGTGCGCGGACCGGAACCGTCGGATCCTCTCGGCGGTCTCGCGGTGGAGCGCGTCATCGCACTCGGCGAGTCCCAGTCCGCGTTCCGGATGGTCACGTACATCAACGCGATCCAACCGGTCGCGGGCGTGTTCGACGGGTTCCTGGTGCACAGCCGCGCGACGGACGCGGCGCCGTTGCTGTCGTCGCCGTTTCCCGGCATCACCGTGCCGGACGCGACGATCATCCGGAGCGACGTGGGCGTGCCGGTCCTGAGCTTCCAGACCGAGACCGACGTGCGGCTCGGACACTTCCCGCCGCGCCAGGCCGATACCGATCAGTTCCGCCTCTGGGAGGTGGCCGGCACCGCGCACGCCGACTCGTACACCGCGGGTCTGGGATTCCGCGACACCGGTGACGGGCGGGCCGAGGTCCGCCTGCTCGACGTGGCGAACGCAGATGGCGGCCCGTTGCGCTGCTCCGAACCGATCAACGCCGGTCCGCAGTACGCCGTGCTGAACGCTGCGCTGTTCCACCTCAACCGGTGGGTGCGTGACGGGACGCAGCCGCCGCCTGCGCCGCGCCTCGAGCTCGAGCCCGGCCTGCCGGCAACGATCAAGCGCGACCAGCACGGCAACGCGCTCGGGGGCATCCGCACACCACTCGTCGACGCGCCGAACGCGACACTGCGCGGTGACGGCAACGCCGGCGGCGCGCTCTGCCAGCTCTTCGGCCGCACCATCCCGTTCGACTCGGCCACCATGGCGTCGCTCTACGAGAACCACGACGACTACGTCGCAAAGTTTCTTGCCGCGACGGACCGAGCTGTGAACGCCGGGTTCCTCCTGCCCTTCGAAGCGAAGAACCTCGCGGCGGCGGCTGGGCTCTCCAAGGTGGGCAACCCGAGCTGAATGACGAAGCTCAGTCGAGCTTGAAGCCGAACACCTCGGCGGCGGTGCCACCCACGATCGCGCGGAGCTCCTCGTCGCTCACGCCGTCGAACTGCTTTGCTGCGATCTCCTGCGAGATGGGCCACGTTCCCTCGGGGTGCGGGTAGTCGTTCCCCCACATGAGCGTCTCGACGCCGGTGATGTGGCGGTTGTTGATCGCGACCGGGTCGTACATGAACGTCGCGTGGCACTGTCGGCGGATCAGCTCGCTCGGCTTCAACGACAGTTGCGGGCGCGCCCACATGCTGTGCTTCTTGTACACCTCGTCGGCCTGCGTCATGATCCAACCGAGCCACGATGCCCCGGTCTCGACGGTGACGAGGCGCAGCCCGGGGAACCGGTCGAGCGCGCCGCCGGCCGACATCGCCAGCAACACCATCGGTCCGTCGAGCTGCGCGCCGAGGATGTAGTTGATCACCGCACCACCCGGACCCCGCACGATGCGCGGCTCGTACCCGGTGCCGGAGTGGAAGGTGAGCGGGAGCCCGAGCTCCTGGGCGAAGGCCCAGAAGCGGTCGTACTCGCCGTCGTTGTAGGGACGCGAGGGCACCCGCGCGGGAAGGAACAGTGCGCGCACGCCGGTGTCGGCGAGGCGGGTGGCCTCTGCGATCGCGTCGTCGAGATCGAGCATCGGGACGAGGCCGACGGCCAGCATGCGGTGCTCGTCCCCGAACATCTCGACAGCCCAGTCGTTGTAGGCGCGACAGAGCGCGAGCTGTAGCGCTGCGTCGTCGGCGGCAAAGCAGGCCTGAAGGGCGAAGGTCGGGAAGATCACCTCGGCCGAGACCCCGTCGCGCCCCTGGTCGCGAATCCGATCCGCGGTGTCGAAGTCGCCGATCACGGCATCGGCGAGCTCGTTGGCGGTCATCAGCTTGCGCGGGTCGAGTCCCTCGGCGAAGAGGGTGCGCCACCCGTCGCGGGTCTCGATGCGCGGGGCCCGATCGCGGAACTCGGTGTCGACGCGCTCTGCGTACAGCTCGACCGGCTCGGTGACGTGCGCGTCGGTCGAGATGAACGTCGCGTCGCGGTAGGTCTCGACCATCAGCCCGACGGTACTCCCCGAGACGGCGGCTCGTCATGCTCTCTGGAGTCACAGCGAAGGGGCGTGATGCTCACCCGTGGGTGTGGGCGACGGAGAAGTCTGGCTCGATCGGCGCGAGCCCGAGGGCAGTGCGACGGAGGTTCATGTCGGTGATCTCGCCACGCTGCACGTGAGCGACCCCGCGCGCGAAACGCCGCGCGCGCTCGTTCTGGCCCTGCGCCGCGGCGAACTCGGCCATCGCCGCGCCGGCTGCGTGGTGGCGGATCATCAGCCGCGTGAACAGATCGTCGGCCGTGAGGCCGGTAGCGGCGCGCAGCTCGTCGAACTGGGCCTGGGTCGCGAGCCCGGGCATCTCGCTCGACGCGACGGGCGCGCCCATCCAGTCCATCGCGAGACCGTCGCCGATCGTTTCCGGGCTACCCGCGTCGGTGAGCAGCGAGTTCATGATCCCGATCTCCTGAGATTGGTCGGTCACGATGTTGCGGGCCATGTTGCCGATCACCAGATCGTGCTCGTTGTGGAGGTACGCGAAGCTCAGGTTGATCGCACCCTGATGGTGGTCGGTCATGTCGGCAAGGAAACCCGCGTCGACGGCGCTGAAGGACTCGTCGACGGGTCGGGCGATGAACCACCCCACCAGGCCGGCCAGGAACAGCAGCACGAGCCCACCGGCCACCACGCGCCCGAACGGCATCGCAGGACGACGGCTCTCGGTCACGGCACTCGTCGCCGGGCTGCTCGGCGGCGGATCTGACATCACGATCTCCAGATCGAACGGGGGATCCCCGATCGTGGCACACCGCCCGTCCGTGGCGCAATCGACGGAGCAGCCCCCGGGACCCGGGGCGACGTGGGAGGATCGTGGTCGATGCTCGTTTCCGAACCGGAGAACCCGGGTTCGTTCGCGGTCGGGGTCCGAACGACCACGGTTGACGACCCGCAGCGCCCCGGACGCAACCTCGTGACCGATGTCTGGTATCCCGTTGCTCCTGCCGACGTGCCGGCGGACGCTCCGATCGCGTCGTACGACTTTCTCCCCACCGTCCGCCCGCCGGCCCGGGTCGCTGTCGGCGGCGATCTTCCTGCCGCACCGGGCGCCTTTCCGCTGGTCGTGTACAGCCACGGCCGTGGTGGTACACGCTTCATCGCGTCGTACTTCACCGAGGTGCTCGCCAGCCACGGCTTCGTGGTCGTCGCCGCCGACCACTCGGGTGACACCGCGTTCGACGCGTTCCTGGGAGCGGCGGTCGACGAGCGCGAATACCTCGAGCTTCGCCCCCGTGACGTGAGTGTGGTCCTCGACGCCGTCCTCGCAGGCGACGGCGATCGCGCCTGGCTCGGTGGTCACGTCGACGCGGCGCGTATCGGGATCGCCGGGCACTCTTTCGGCGGCACGACGGCACTCGCGCTCGCGGGTGGGACTCCGTCGATGCCTGCGGACTCGAGAGTTCGTGCGGTCGTCGGCATGGCCGCGTACACGCGCCCCCTCGGGGACGAGACGCTGTCGGCCGTCGACGTTCCGACGTTGCTCGTGAGCGGTACGTCTGACGCGACGAC
>JALHSW010000387.1 GCA_022865365.1 Acidimicrobiia bacterium
ACGAGGTCGTCCCGTCGTGGGGGGCGTCCGGGGTTCTACGGTGGGACCGGCGGCCGTTTGGAGCAAGGGAGCAGCGGTGCGGGTCATGACCGACGACGGCGTCAGCTTGGCGGTCGAGGAGAGCGGTGCCGGCGCGCCGTTCCTGATGGTCCACGGCTTCACCGGGGCCAAGGAGGACTTCTCGGATCACGTGGCGCGCTTCGCCGAGCATGCCCGGGTCGTCACCTTCGACCATCGGGGTCATGGTGAGAGCGACCATCCGACCGAGGCGAGCGCGTACTCGCTCGACCGGCTGGCCGCCGACACGCTGGCCGTCGCCGGCGCCCTCGGTCTCGAGCGCTTCCGGCTGCTGGGGCACTCGATGGGTGGGATGGTCGCCCGCCGCCTCGTGCTCGCGCACCCCGACCGCGTCGAGGCGCTGGTGCTGATGGACACCTCGTCGGGCCCCCCGGATGGCATCGACCCGGGGCAGGTCGATGCCGCGGCCCGGGTCGCGCTCACCGAAGGGATGACGGTGCTGCGGGCCCGCCTCGACGAGGCCGACGTGCTCGGCTCCGAAGCCGATCAGCGGGTGCAATCCACCCGGCCGGGGTACGTGGAGTTCAACGCGCGCAAGTGGGCCCAGGTCTCACCCGTCGCGTACGCGACCTTGGTGCGCGAGATCGTCGCGCAACCGCAGCAGCTCGACGCGATGGCTCGCATCGCGTGCCCGACCCTGGTGATCGTCGGTGAGCAGGACGCGAGCTTCGTCGACGACGCCACCCGAATCGCGGCGACGATCCCCGACGCGGCGCTCGTGGTCGTCCCCGACGCCGGACACTCGCCGCAGTTCGAGAACCCCGAACCCTGGTTCGAAGCAGTCGACGGATTCGTGCGTCAGGCGACGAGCGAAGCGCAAGGAGTCGGCTGATGCGCTGCGAGCGGAGCGGATGGAGCGAGCGCAGCGAGTGGAAGTAGCGGAGCGGGAGCAGCGCAAAGAATGATGCGCTGCGAGCGGAGCGGATGGAGCGAGCGCTGCGAGTGGAAGTAGCGGAGCGGGAGCAGCGTAAAGAATGATGGATGGTGGGTTCCTCGCGGCGTCGACGCTGCGCGCGCACGACGTCGACACGGTGTTCACCCTCTCGGGGGGGCATCTGTTCCCGCTCTACGACGGGTGCGTGAAGACCGACATCCGCCTCGTCGACACGCGCCACGAGCAGACCGCCGCGTTCGCCGCGGAGGGTTGGGCCAAGGTGACGCGACAGGTGGGTGTCGCAGCACTCACCGCCGGTCCGGGCGTGACCAACGGTGTGAGCGCGATCACGAGCGCGTTCTTCAACGGATCCCCGGTGTGCGTCATCGGTGGGCGTGCCCCCCACGCGCGCTGGGGCGTCGGGTCCCTGCAGGAGCTCGACCACATCCCGATCGTGGCGTCGGTCACCAAGCACGCGGCGACGCTGGCGACGGCCGACGACATCCCTGGGGGACTCGACGCCGCGCTTCGTGGGGCGTGCAGTCCGCATCGTGGCCCGACGTTCGTCGACATCCCGCTCGACGGGTGGGGGCCGAGCGACGCCGCCGTTCCCGCGGCACCCGATCCGTCGACACTGCGCGGGCCCGCACCCGACGGCGACGCGGTTGCGGGGATCGCCCGTATGGCCGGCGCGGCCGGGCGGCCGGTGCTCATGGTCGGGAGCGACGTGTACTGGGCCGGTGCCGAGGTGGAGGTGCTCACCTTCGCGGAGGCGCTGGGGATCCCGGTGTTCGCCAACGACATGGGGCGGGGGGTCGTGCCGGCCGACCACCCCCTGGCGTTCGCGCGTGCGCGCGGGACTGCGTTCTCCGGGGCCGATCTCGTGATGGTCGCGGGCACGCCGCTCGACTTCCGGCTCGGTTTCGGTTCGTTCGACGCGCCGGTCGTGCACCTCGCCGACAGTCCCGCCGGGGTCGCCACCCACGTCGAGCTCGCAGCGTCGGTCGGTGGCGACCTGCGCTCCACGTTC
>JALHSW010000388.1 GCA_022865365.1 Acidimicrobiia bacterium
GCAGGAGTTCGTGCTGCCCGGCGAGAACCGCATCGCCGCCGCCCTCGACGTGGCGCGCACTGTCGTACGCCGGGCCGAGCGCGAGGCCGTCGCCGCCGCCGACCAGGGCTGGCTCGACACCAGCCAGGTGATCGCGTACCTCAATCGCCTTGCCGACCTCGTGTACACGCTGGCCCGATGGCAAGAGGGCGAGTACCGCCCCGCCCGCCCCGACTGACCCGCCCGGCAACGTTCCCTTCCTTCGTGTGTCCAAGGAGCCCGAGTGACGATCACGTGCACTGTTGCGAGCCAACCGATCGGGAAGGTCAAGGCCGATCTCGTCGCCGTTCCTGTTTTTGCGAAGCGGGTGCTCGGTCCGGGTGCCGGCGAGGTGGATCGAGCACTCGGCGGGGCGCTGGCCCGGTTCATGAACAAAGCCGGCTTCGAGGGCAAGCCGGGCGAGACGCTGATGGTCCCGGTCGCCGGGATGGGCGCGAAGACGGCGCTGCTCGTCGGCGTCGGCGCACGCGACGAGGTGAGCGCGGCGACGTTGCGGCGCGCCGGGGCTTCGATTGCCCGCCGCGCCACGTCGGCCGCCAGCGTGGCCACTACGGTCGCGAGCGCAGCGTCGGCGTCGGTGGCGCCCGAAGCGGCGGCGTACGCACTCGCGGAGGGGACCGCACTCGGGGCCTATCAGTACCTCGCGTTCAAGACGAAGGGTGAACCGACGAAGCTCCGGCGCGTCATGCTCGTGGGCGACGGTGGGAGTGGTGGTGGGAAGGCGGTCACCGCGGCACTGGCCCGGGCGCGCGTGGTCACCGACGCGGTTGCATGGGCGCGCGACATAGTCAACGAGCCGTCGCTGACGAAGTCGCCCGCCGACTTCGCGGCGTCGGCCAAGCGGCTGCTCGCGGGCAAGGGTGTGACGGTGACGGTGCTCACCGAATCGCAGATCCGTGCGCAGAAGATGGGCGGCGTCATCGGCGTCGGTCAGGGCTCCGAGCGCCCGCCACGCTTTGTGAAGGTGGTGTACGCCCCGCCTGGTGGCAAGGCGCGCGGCACGCTCGCACTCGTCGGGAAGGGCGTCACGTTCGACACGGGTGGGATCTCGATCAAGCCGGCCGACGGCATGGAGGCGATGAAGACCGACATGGGTGGCGCGGCCGCCGCGCTCGGTGCGATGTCGACGCTCGAGGCGCTCGGCGTCAGGCATCGCGTCGTCTCCTACACGCCGATGGTCGAGAACATGCCGAGCGGGAACGCGATCCGCCCGGGCGACGTGCTGCGCATGCGCGACGGCCAGACCGTCGAGGTGCTCAACACCGACGCGGAAGGTCGCCTCATCCTCGCAGACGAACTGGCGTGGGCCGTCGACGAGAAGCCCGACGCCATCGTCGACCTCGCGACGCTCACGGGCGCATGCGTCGTCGCACTCGGTGAGAAGGTCGCCGGGCTCATGGGCAACGACGACTCCTGGTCGGCGCAGGTACAGGCAGCGGCCGATCGAGCCGGTGAGCCGATGTGGCACCTGCCGCTGCCCGACGATTACCGCAAGAACCTGGAGTCGGAAGTTGCCGACCTGCGCAACATCTCGAACAACCGCTACGGCGGCGCGCTCACCGCGGGCCTGTTCCTCGAGGCGTTCGTGGACGACCGCCCGTGGGTGCACCTCGACATCGCCGGACCGGCGCGCGCGAGCGCCGACGACGGCGAGCTCGCGCGCGGCGGAACCGGGTTCGGGGTGCGCACACTCGTCGAGCTCGCTCGCACCTTCGAGCCGCCCCAGCCCAAGAAGTCCCGGACCAAGAAGTCCGGGACCAAGAAGAAGCCGACCACAACGAAGGCAGCGCGGAGATGAAGATTCTCGCGATTCTCGCGGTCCTCGCCCTCATCGCCGGATCATTGGCCGCGACCGTTCCCGCGCACGCGGCGTCAGACGACGGCGTCATCCGCGTGCCCACCGACGAGAAGACGATCCAGGGTGCGGTCGACGCGTCGAAGCCGGGAACGCTGATCCTCGTCTCACCCGGTGTCTACAAGGAAGCGGTCGTCGTCGGGCCCGCGCACAAGAACATCGTGATCCGGGGTCTCGATCGCGCGACCACCATCGTCGACGGTGAGCTCAGCGCGGCGAAGGGTCACGACAACGGCTTCCTGGTGCAGGCGGACGGGGTGGCGATCGAGAACATCACCGCGCGCAACTTCGTCACGAACGGGTTCTACTGGACCGGTGTCGACGGCTACCGCGGTTCGTACCTGACCGCCA
>JALHSW010000389.1 GCA_022865365.1 Acidimicrobiia bacterium
ACGACGAAGATCTCCGGACGGGCGCGAGCACCAGCAGCAGCGCGAACGCCCCGAAGGGGACCGTGGCTGCGCTCCGGTTCGCCCGCACGATGGCGTGACGCCAGCCGCGCGCCGAGGCCAGGACAACGGACTCGGTCGCCAGGCGGGTCTTGCCCACGCCGGGGGGTCCGGCGAGCACGATGCCTGCCGCGCGTGCGTCCATCGCTTCGCCGAGACGCATCAGCTCGTCGTCGCGCCCCACGAGGGGCCACGTGAGTGCCATGGTGATCCGATTCTCCCACGCCGCATGACGCCTCGGTCCCGGACGATGGAATCAGGCGCTGCCCCGGTAGGTTGGTACTTCCAATATGGGCATGCAGATGCATCAGACGATGATGGGCTTTCGTCGCGACCCCGACGTCGTCGACGGCAAGCGGGTTGAGCGCGATCTCATCCGCCGGGTGCTCCACCTCGCCCGCCCCTACCGCGGTGCGCTCATCGGGTTCCTCATCACGGTCATCCTCTCCGCGATCGTCGCCGTCATCCCTGCACTGCTGTTCCGGGCTCTGCTCGACAGCGCGGTCCCCGAGAAGAACGACGAACTCGTGCTCGCGTTGGCATTGGGGGCGGTCGGGCTCGCGATCGCCAGCGCCGGGCTCTCGCTCCTGCAGCGCTGGTACTCGGCCAAGGTCGGGGAGGGACTCATCTTCGACCTCCGTGTCGCACTCTTCGACCATGTCCAGCGGCTCCCGCTGTCGTTCTTCACGCGCACACAGACCGGCTCGCTCATGTCGCGCCTCAACAACGACGTGATCGGTGCGCAGCAGGCGGTCACAGGAACCCTCGGCACCGTGGTGTCCAACGTGATCACGCTCGTCGTGACCCTCACGGTGATGCTCGGGCTCGAATGGCGCCTCACGATCCTCACGCTCATCGTGCTGCCCGCGTTCATCATCCCGGCCCGACGCATCGGACGGAAGCTGCAGGTCGCGACCCGTGAGGGCATGCAGCTCAACGCGTCGATGAACAACACGGTCTCCGAGCGGTTCAACGTCTCCGGCGCCCTCGTCGTGAAGCTCTTCGGGAACCACGACCGTGAACGCGATCTCTTCGGCGGTCGGGCCGCGCGCGTGCGCGACATCGGGATCACCACCGCGATGTACTCGCGCGTCCTCTTCGTCGCGCTCGGCTTCGTCGCGGCCGTCGGAACCGCGGTCGTCTACTACCTCGGCGGTCGACTGGCGATCGAGGACGCGATCTCCATCGGCACCTTGGCCGCGTTCGTGATCTACGTGGGACAGATCTACCAGCCCCTGACGCAGCTCACGAACGCGCGCGTCGACGTGATGACGGCGCTCGTGTCGTTCGAGCGCGTCTTCGAGGTCCTCGACTTCCCCGCCCTCGTCGACGACCGACCGGGCGCCATCGACCTCCCACCGGCGACAGGGCGGGTCGACTTCGACCACGTGTGGTTCCGTCACCCGGCTCCGGTCGAGTCGTCGATCCCCTCCCTCGAAGAAGGCGTCGTCATCCCCGATACCGAGCCGAGCGAGTGGATCCTGCGAGATGTGTCGTTCACCGTGGAACCCGGAGAGCTCATCGCGCTCGTCGGGCCTTCCGGCGCAGGCAAGACGACGACCTCGATGCTCGTCCCACGCATCCACGACGTCATCGACGGACACGTGCTCGTCGACGGACACGACGTGCGCGACGTCACACTCGCGTCGCTGCGCGAATCCGTCGGCATGGTCATGCAGGATCCGCACCTGTTCCACGAGACGATCGCCGACAACCTCAGGTACGCGAAGCCCGACGCGACCGACGACGAGCTCGTCGCCGCCTGTCGCGCTGCACGCATCCATGACCTCATCGCGAGCCTGCCCGACGGCTACGACACGGTCGTCGGTGAACGCGGCTACCGGCTCTCGGGCGGCGAGAAGCAGCGCGTCGCGATCGCGCGCATGCTCCTGAAGAACCCTGCGATCGTGATCCTCGACGAGGCGACGGCGCACCTCGACTCCGAGTCGGAGCAGCTGATCCAGCGGGCCCTCGCGGATGCACTCGCCGGACGCACCGCGATCGTGATCGCCCACCGGCTGTCGACCATCGTGTCCGCCGATCGCATCGTCGTCATCGACAACGGTCGGATCATCGACCAGGGAACCCACGACGAGCTCCTCGCCAAGGACGGCCTCTACGCCGACCTGTACCACACGCAGGTCGACCGCTCCCAGGAAGAAGTCGAGCCGCCCGACATGGCCCTCAACAAGCCGCCGTCGCCCGAGGTGCCGACACCCCGCGAGAGCACACCCGGCGAGGTGGCATCAGACGAGATGCCTTCCGACGTCAAGACCCCAACCGCAGGGCGCGCGTAGGCCTCGATGAGCGACGACGTGCGCGCCGAGCTCGATGCCGCACGCGACGCACGGATCGCGCGCGACCGGCGGAACGCACTGGTGATCGGCGGGATCGTCGCGGTCACGCTGGTCGCGCTGAGTGCAGTCGCGTTGTTCCTCTCCGACACGCTTCGGGCGCGCGGCGGTGCGGAACCCGCGCTGGCAGCGCGCGTTCCGACCACCACCGGCGCCACGGTTCCGGCAGCCCTGCTGGGTTGCCGATCGGGATTGACGCCGGACTCGCCACTGCGGCTCTGGATCGGCGGCGACTCGTTGGCGGGTTCTCTCGGCCCGTCGCTCGGTGAGCAGACCGCCGCGACCGGCATCGTGCAGCCGGTCTACGACTCGCGCGTGTCGAGCGGGTTGAGCAGCCCCGGGTTCTTCGACTGGCCCGGCCACGCCACCGACGAGATGGCCCGCCTCAACCCCGAGGTCGTCGTGTTCATCGTCGGCGTGAACGATTGGGCGACCCCACGCACGACCCCGACCGACGCGAGTGGGCAACCCGCATGGCGCGCCGAGTACGCGCAGCGTGTCGAGGAGATGCTCGACACGCTCGAAGGGCCGACGACCCGGGCACAGCCGCGCCCCGTGTACTGGGTCGGAGCACCAACCCTGGAGGAGCGCCGCAAGGACGTCGGCGCTCGCGAGGTGAACGCGGTCGCTGCGGCCGTTGTCGCCCGGCACCCGAGCGCCACATACGTCGATGCGTACCATCTCTTCTCGTCGCCGGCCGGCGCGTACACCGCGACGCTCGCCGCACCGAACGGCAAGTCCGTGCAAGTCCGCACCGCCGACGGTGTGCACTTCACCCCCGAGGGCGGCGACCTACTCGGCGTCACGGTGTACGGACCGCTCGACGCGCGTTGCCGACTCGACGCGCAGGCGGTGCCCGGACAACCCAAGCCGGTGGTCCAGACGAAGGGGAGCACGCAGGTGCCAGGCACGCATCGAGACGTGACCGACGCAACCACGCCGACCCCTCCGCCGACCACTTTGTCAACCACGTCTTCGACCGCGGCCTCGACGACAACCAGCACAACCGCTGCGACCACCACGACGACAGCGACGACCTCTCCTCCCTGATCCCGCCTGATCGCAGCTCATCGCAAGCGATCCGCAATCGCTCGGATCGTTCGGGATCACGGTGCGTCGTTAGGCTCGTCGCCATGCCCGATGCCCTCCAGGCCGCTCGCGCCGTCGTCGAGGATGCCGCGACGGTCGTCGACGCCGCGTGCCGCCATCTGGCCCACTCGGCCACCGACGGCGAGCGCATCTCCGTCACGAAGCTCGACGAGCACCAGGTGCTCGGCTACGACGTCGCGCACGCCGCGAGCGCGATCGCGGGTTGCCGGGTCATGCTCGAGTACGCAGAACGCGGCGAGTACGAATCGATGCTCGCTCGAGGCTTCGTGGCCGACGCCGTCGCCGACCTGGTGAGCCGGGTGCTCGGACGCGAGTCCACCTGGGGCGTGGAGGCCGGCGACCTGGCCAGCGCGCTGCCCTTTGTGGAGACGCACCGATCTCCTGTGTTCCTGCAGGAGATCGCAGCGCGCCTCGAACGCGACGGCACCGGGCCCGCTCATCTCGGGGATGAGTTCGACCTCGTGCGCGAGACGTTCCACCGCTTCGCCGCGGACAAGATCCGTCCGGTCGCCGAGCACATCCACCGGACCAACGCCGACATCCCCGAGGACATCATCAGCGGCCTGGCCGAGCTCGGTGGCTTCGGGCTCTCGGTCCCCGAGGAGTACGACGGGTTCGCGCAGGGCGGCGAGCACGACTACCTCGGCATGGTCGTCGCCACCGAAGAGCTCTCCTGGGGTTCGCTCGGTGCGGGCGGCTCGCTGATCACCCGGCCCGAGATCCTCACGCGCGCGATCGTGCGCGGGGGCACCGAAGAGCAGAAGCGCCGGTGGCTGCCGCGCATCGCCACCGGCGAATTGATGGTGGGCGTGATGGCAACGGAGCCCGACTTCGGTTCCGACGTCGGCGGGATCAAGATGACCGCGACGCCGACCGACGGCGGGTACCGGATCAACGGCGTGAAGACGTGGGCGACCTTCGCCGGGCGGGCGAACACGATCATGCTGCTCGCGCGCACGGACCCCGACCGTTCGGCCGGACATCGCGGACTCTCGATCTTCGTCGTCGACAAGGAGCCGACGCCCGGCCACGCGTTCGCGCTCACCCAGGACGGTGGCGCCTCAGGCGGGGGAGGGCGAATGGAGGGCCGGGCGATCGACACGATCGGCTACCGCGGCATGCACTCCTACGAGGTCGCGTTCGACGACTGGTTCGTGCCGGCCGCGAACCTCGTCGGCGAGGAGGCGGGGCTCGGCAAGGGGTTCTACCTCCAGATGGAGGGGTTCGAGAACGGCCGGCTCCAGACCGCGGCGCGCGCCGTCGGCATCATGCAGGCCGCGTTCGAAGCCGGGCTCGCATACGCGCAGGACCGCAAGGTGTTCGGGAAGCCGGTGTTCGACTACCAGCTCTCGCAGGTGAAGCTCGCGCGCATGGCCTTTCTCATCGAGACCGGCCGACAGTTCTCCTACGAGGTCGCGCGTCGTATGGGGCGCGGTGAGGGCGCACTCGAGGCGTCGATGGTGAAAGCCTACGTCTGTCGTGCGGCGGAGTGGGTCACCCGCGAGGCGATGCAGCTGCACGGCGGCATGGGATACGCCGAGGAGTACCCGGTCTCGCGCTACTTCGTGGACGCGCGCGTGCTGTCGATCTTCGAGGGCGCCGACGAGACGTTGTGCCTGCGGGTCATCGCACGACGGCTTGCCGAGCAGGCGATCGCGTCGTAGCGCGGCTCAATGCCCGCCGAGCTCCCTGAGCTCGTCGCGCGCCTCGGCGTGGTGATCGAGACGCTCGTTGATGCGGGTGAGTGAGTCGTCGACGCTGTCGACGAGTGGACTCGCGGCCTCGATGGCGCTCTGGGCGATG
>JALHSW010000390.1 GCA_022865365.1 Acidimicrobiia bacterium
AACATCCTCGCCCACGGCTACTTCGACATCGACGTCGCCATTGTGTGGCAAGCGATCAGCCGCGACATCCCACACCTGCGCGAGCAGGTCGAGGTCATCCTCACAGAACTCTGAACTCCGGGCCCGAAGAACCCGCCTTTTCCCCCGAACGGATCGGCAGCGCTCTCGGCGCTGGTAGCTGCGGCGTTGGACCGACATTCACTCTTGGTGGGAGTTGTCGGTAGCGTCTTCGCCAGAGTCAGACTCGGCAAGCGGAGGTTCGCGCGATGAAGGTTTGCATCGTCGGCGCCTCGGGGAAGACCGGGAAGTACATGGTGCAGCACGCACTTGACCGCGGCCACGAGGTGGTCGGGGTGTGCCGTGAGCAGAGCGTTGCGAAACTCGATGAGTTCATCGGGCGCATGACCGTTATAGGCGGGGCGACGAACGACCGCAGGGTCATCAGGCAAGCGGTCGCGGGCTGCGATGGTGTCATCACCGTGCTCGTCCCGCGAGGTGTCCAGGGGTACTCGCGTGAAACGGCTCAGGCGGTGCTCGACTTCGCCCCGCCGGGCGCGCGCCCCGTCTTCTCCAGTGGTTGGCACATCTCGCTTGACGGCCAGGATGTCTATTCGCGGAGACTCAGGTTCAAGGTCGTTGTTCTCGGCGGGATTGCCAAGCTCCTTCGAGCCGTCGACCTGGACGACCAGGTTGAGGCCTGTCGCCGCGTGTTCGCCAGCGACACCCGGTGGACCGTTGTGCGCGGAAGCGAGCTGGAAGAGGGCGAAAGTGAAGGCCTTCCGGTGTGGAGTCGCCATGTGGGGGACCCCATCCTTGGCAGCAACATCACCCGCCGCACGGACTTCGCTCTGTTCATGGTGGCGGCTCTTGAGAACGACGCGCTGATACACGAGGCACCGGCCATCGTCGGTTGTCGAACGCCCTCCGCGCTTGCGTATGCCGATACGGGCGGGCCACCGACTGATCACTGACGCCGTCACGGCGAGCGCCGCACAGATTGAGGGTTCTGCTGAGCGCGCGTCACGGCACCGCAGCGTTACAAATTGTCCCCCGAGCCGACCGGAGCTTCGGGACTCACAGAACATCAGTCCTGAAATCCCCGACCGGGAGTCCGTGCAGTCCCACTGAGTCCGTCCAGTACCGCCGAGTCCCGGCCCACTGGTGACAACTTCGGCGACAAGGTTGGTCGTGTCTGCTGGGCTGATCGGGCAACATGGAGCCATGACGATCGAGCAGGCGCCCCACGCCCCGATCCGCGGCCCCTCGGTGGGGTATCCGCGCTGGTCGCCCAACGGCCAGGAGTTGGCTTTCACTGGGTCCGACGGCTTCGACACGGACATCCAGATCGTCGGGGTCGACGGATCCGACGTCCGCACGATCACGAGCGACCACGTGCCGGAGAGCGACGTCGCGTGGGCCGATGACGGTCGTCTCGCCTTCGCGCGGTTCGGCGACGTCGTGATCTTCGACGTTGCCCAACCTGGATCGTTCTCGCCGCGTACCGACACGTCGGGCGGGGAGTTCGGCCTGGAATGGAGTCCAGGATCGAGGCGCCTGCTCTTCACGAGCCGGATCACCGCGCCGGAGGAGCCGCGATGACCGGGAGCGCGGTGCTCGTTCACGGGGCGTGGTCGAGCCCCGAAGAGTGGTGCTTCGTCGACGAAGGTCTGTGGGCGGCGGGGGTCGAGGTCCTCGCGGTCGACCTCCCCTCGCATCGGTCGGCGACGGCAAAGCGTGCACAGGATGTCGCCGTGGTCGAGGAAGCGATCGCTGCCGCGTCGCCGCCGATCGTCGTCGTCGGTTGGTCCTACGGTGGCGCGCTGCTGACCGAGTGCGACCTCGATGAGGAGCGGGTTGCCCGGCTGGTCTACGTCGCGTCCCTCCCGGATGCCCCACCGTCCGATCCGGACGATCGACCAACGGCGCCACCGCTCGACCCCGCCAACTTCGACTTCCCCAACGACGAGACGATCGTGCTCCGCGATGACTGGTGGAAGGACACCGGGCGCTCCCCATTCTCGGCCGCGGCGATCCACCACCTCAGGGACCACCCCCGCCGACCTGTGTCGATCGCGGCGCTCGTTGGCCCCGCCATGGGACACGCATGGGGGGTGATTTCGACGACGCTGCTGTTGGGCCGCGACGACAACCTCATTCCTCCCGAGCTCCAGGAGTGGGCTTCACGGAACTTCCCCGACGTTCGCATCATCGACTGCGACCACTTCGTCCCGCTCCGCGCCCCCGACCACGTCGTCGCCATCGTGCTGGAGGCGCTCGTCCCCCACTGATTGGCAGTCGAGCCGCATCCGTGGGTCACGCGTCGGAGGAGAGGAACTGCACGATCCGACCGCCGACCAACTCCGGTTCATCGACGCTCAGGGCGTGACCCGCGTCGGACAGGATCTCGATCTCACAACTGCCGATGTGGCGTGCCCGCCTTGCGACCGCGTTCGCGTCCCCGACGAGGCCGTCCTTGGCGCCCAAGACGACGAGGGTGGGTGCCTGGATCCGTCGCAGCTGCCGGCTCGGGATGCTGCGAGGCGCGGCAACGTTCGGCCGACACGTTGCCAACAGGCGCATCCAGGGGCGGAACTCGCTGTTCGTGCGCGCTCCGTCGCCGAGGGCTCGGTCGAGGATGCGCTCCCGACGGGCGTCGGTCGGTCGGAGCGCGTACGTCATCATCGGAGCGATGGCTGCAGTGCTCGTCCGCAACGATGGAAGGCCCATCGGCCCGAGCAGCACGAGGCGACGGACGCTCGTCGGAGCCTCGATCGCGCGATGCATCGCGATCCACCCGCCCATGGATCCACCGACGAGATCGGGACTCGAGAGCCCGAGCGCTGCGCACACGTCGTCCAGCCACGCGCTGTACTGGCGCCCGTTCTTCGGGTAACCGGTCGGGTCGAGGAGCTCGCTTCGGCCGACATCGCCGATCGTGTCCAACGCGTACACGCGGTGCCTGGAGCTCAGCGCGGCGATGATCGACGACCACACCACACCCGCGACGCCCATCGGCGGCAACATCAGCAGGTCGGGTGCTCCGGGCTCTCCCGTGGTGATGACGTGCGTCTCGCCAAGGCGCGTGGAGACGAACGACGAGTCGAACGAGACGGGCCAGGACTGCAAGCGCTCGTCGTACATCGCCATCAACGCGGCACGGGTTGCTTCGGTGCCGTAGATGGGCAGGCGTTCGAAACGGGCCATGGGACCCCCCTCGCGTCCGAGGCGCGCCACCTACGCCTCGAGGCTCTAGGTGTCGAGTTTGGCTAGGGAGTCCCCGGAGTCGGACCGTCGGCAAGTTGCTCTTGCAGGGCTGCGACATCGGCGATCTCCCACGCCTCCGCGACTTTCCTGTCGCGGAGGTGAACGATCACTGCCTGGTCGAAACGAAAGCTTCCGCCGCTGCCCTCGACTCCCGCGAAATTGGCCTTCATCGTGCCCGTTACGACGACACGTGCCATTTCGACATCCCCGTCGCCGACGACCTCCTGCACCGAGTGGCAGAGGCCGGGCATCGCCGCGATTGCCTCTTTCCACACCGCCTTCTCGCCCTCGGCGCTCGTCGTGGAGAGACCGCGTGGTGCATGCACGACCACGTCGGGATGGAGCAGATCGTCGAAGTCATCGAGTCTGCCTTCATCGCCAGCGGCAAGCCAGCGGAACACCACGGTCTC
>JALHSW010000391.1 GCA_022865365.1 Acidimicrobiia bacterium
CCGATTCCTCGGTGCCGTCGTAGCCCGCAAGGGCCTGGAGTGGGCGCTGAGGGACTCGAACCCCCGACCGGCTGCTTGTAAGGCAGCTGCTCTACCGGGCTGAGCTAAGCGCCCCCGGACCGCCATTCTCGCGCGCGGCTCACGCCTCGGCCCCGGGGCCGGAGAGGTACTGCGGCGCTTCGGGCGCGTCGGGCGGAGGCGGTCTACCGTCTCCCGGCATGGACGTCTTTGAAGCGCTGTACACGACGCGCGCGATGCGCCGGTGCAAGCCCGATCCGATCCCGGTCGAGGTGCAGGAACGGATCCTCGACGCCGCGATTCGCGCGCCGACCGGTGGCAACGCGCAGAACTGGCGGTTCCTGCTGGTCGAGAGGATGGACGTCAAGGCGCAGCTCGGCCCGGTGTATCGCGACTGCCTCGCGAAGATCTGGGCGACGATCTACCCGGACCGGGTCGCCGCGTCGAACGCGAACCCGGACGATCCCGAATCGCGCCAGTTCCTGATCATGCAGCGTTCCGCGCAGCACCTCGCGGACCACTTCGAGGCGTACCCGCTGCTGCTGTTCAGCTTCGTGCAGGCGGATCCCACCGGGGGTTCGATCTTCCCGGCGACGTGGTCGGCGATGCTGGCAGCACGCGCGGAAGGCGTGGGCTCGGCCCTCACCAGCGCGTTCATGTTCCAGCCCGATGCGGTCTTGTCGATCCTCGGCGTGCCGGAGGGGGAGGACTGGCTCTTCTCGTCGTGTGTCACCTTCGGGTACCCGACGGGCACCTGGGGTGTTGCGCCCCGCCGGCCGGTCCACGAGGTGAGCTATCGCGATCAGTGGGGAGCCCCGGTCGGGTTCGAGGTGCCGACACCCCTGTGGCCCGAGTAGCCCTTGACGGCGCGCGGTTGCGACGTGGCGGTCCTCGCCGCCGACCGACCGGTCGAAGAGGTGCGCAACCTGCTCGGCGTCCCGCCCAAGCCGACTGGCGCACTCGAGGGCGGTTCGTCGGACGGGTTGAGCTCCTCGCCCTCTTCGGTCGTCGCGTGGAACGATCGGCACTGTGGACCACTGATCCCGGAGGGCCGGGAACCGTCGCTTCGACCTACCATGAGCATCCGCGCGGAGAGTCCGAAGCCGAACCCGGGGACGAGATGGCGTCGAAGATCGCGAATGTCGAGGAGGCGGCCGCATGGGACGGCGATGAGGGCGCTGGGTGGGCTCGCGACTGGGATCGCTACGACCGTGCCCTTCGCCGCTACCACGAGCGGCTCCTCGACGCCGCCGCGATCTCCGACGGCGAGCGGGTGCTCGACATCGGATGCGGCAACGGAAAATCAACCCGCGACGCCGCACGAGCGACGCCCGGCGGCCAGGCGCTGGGCGTCGACCTGTCGTCACGGATGATCGAACGTGCTCGCAGCCTCGCCCAGGCCGAAGGGCTCGCGAACGCGCGGTTCGAGCAGGCAGACGCGCAGGTCTACCCGTTCGAAGCCGACGGTCACGACCTCGCGCTGAGTCGCTTCGGTGCAATGTTCTTCGCGGATCCGCACGCGGCCTTCACCAACATCGGCCGGGCCCTACGCCCGGGTGGGCGTCTCGCGCTCGTCGCCTGGCAGGGGCTGGAGGAGAACGAATGGCTGCAGACCATCCGCGGGGCGCTCGCCGCTGGTCGTGAGCTGCCGTCGCCGCCGGTCGGCGCACCCGGGCCGTTCGGTCTCGCCGATCCCGACCGGGTCGCCTCGCTCTTGACGGCTACCGGCTTCGAGGACATCGAGGTCACGGCATCGCGTGAGCCGTACTGGGCCGGCGCCGACGCCTCCGACGCGTTCGGCTTCGTCAGCGACACCGGCCCGGTTCGGGGTCTCCTCGAGGGGCTCGAGCCGGACGATCAGGCGCGCGCGCTCGACCGACTACGGGCCGCGATCGCTGCCCACGACACCGACGACGGCGTGTACTTCGGTTCCGCGGCGTGGCTCGTCACCGCCCGGCATCCGTAGCGAGACCAGCAGCGAGGTACGCGGCCGCGCGCTGACGGGGCTCCCATACCGTCGCGACGCCGGGTGCCAGCCTGGGCGGGACGCGGGCTCGTGGGCCGGAAATCACGGTCCGGGCGCCGCGGTGTCTTGTGCGTCCCGTTGGAGGAGACGACAATGACGACCGAAGACGTACGCGTGCGGCTCCGCACGAAGCTCGAATCGACGTTCGGTGCCGAGGAGGCCTCCCTCTTGATGGACCGACCCCCGGGCGGTTGGACCGACCTGGTGACGAACCAGGTGCTCGAGGGCCGTCTGGACGCGCTGCGCTACGAGTTGGTCGGGCAGATGGCCGAGCTTCGGGGTGATCTGCGCGCGGAAATGGCCGCGCTTCGGGGTGATCTGCGCGCCGAGATGGCCGAGATTCGCGGCGACCTTGTCGCAACGATGGAACGCGGGTTTCGGGCCCAGACGTGGCGCTTGGTGGGCACGACCTTCGTGGCGTTTGGCATGTTCGCCACGCTCGTGCGCATCACCTGATCCCGGCGCAGGCCGCGAGGATCGTCCGGCCGGCCTGATGCTGCCGAGCGCCGTCGGGTCCGTGAGTTCATGGTGCTGCTCGACGAACCCGACCTCGAGTTGGCGGGGCGGCTGCGCGCGCTGCACCACCTGCCCGAGGGCACGCTCGGCTGGGAGTACGTCGAGTTCTACCGGCGCAACGGCTTCACCCTGCCGGGGGAGGACCCGAACACGCCGGCTTTCTTCGTCGCGCACGACATGAACCACGTGATCGCCGGATACGGCACGACGGGCCAGGCTGAGACCGCGCTCTCGGCGATGCTCCTCGGGATCGACGACAGCGACGAGCACTGGGTGCTGCTCCTCGCGAGCCTGGCGGCG
>JALHSW010000036.1 GCA_022865365.1 Acidimicrobiia bacterium
GCGACCAGATCGTCGACCGAGAGCCGGGCCTCGGCTACGAGGCGACGCAGCGCCGGGGTTCGACGCAGCCGTCGGGGTCGATGCTCGGGAAACGCCATCCCGCCATGGTAGGGGCCGTCCTCCCGCCCGTGGCCAAGGTGTCCGTCAGTGGCCAAGGTGTCAGCCGCCAAGCGCCTCCGCGACGGCCCTGACCAGACCCTCGATCGTGTGCGGATCCGCCTCGGCGTCGACCCGCAGGCCGCGTTCGCTTGCCGTGGCCGACGTGACCGGGCCGATCGAGATCACGAGCGGTTGCGGGCCGGTGAGCTCGCCGATCGCATCGACGAAGTTGGTGACGGTCGAGGACGAGGTGAAGGTGAGTGCGTCGACCTTCCCGGCGCGAATCTGCTCCACGACCGACGGGTCCGGCTCGGCCGGCACCGTCCGGTAGACGGCCAGCACGTCGACGAGGTAGCCGCGCTCACCGAGGCCCTCCGGGAGGACGTCGCGAGCCTGCTCGGCCCGGGCGAGCAGCACAGGTTCGCCCGGCGCCCCCGGCGCGGGAAACCCTTCGAGCAGCGATTCGGCGACGAAGCGATCGGGGATCAGATCAGGTCGCAGTCCCCGCGCCTCGAGCGCGGCCGCAGTGCCGGGCCCGATGGCAGCGAGGCGCAGCCCTCCGAGCGCACGGGCATCGAGCCCCGCGGCATCCAACCCGCGCTCGAAGAACGCGCGAACCCCGTTCGCGGAAGTGAACACGAGCCACGCGTACCGACCCAACGCAGGAAGCTCGAAGTCGACCGGCTCGACCCGAATCGCCGGGAGCTCGAGCACCTCGGCGCCGAGCGCCTCGAGCTGCAGACGGAGCTCGCTCGCCTGCTCGCGGGCCCGCGTGACCACGATCCGCTTCCCGAACAGCGGTCGTGTCTCGAACCATCCGAGGTCGAGCGCGGCGACATCCCCGACGACGATGGCCGACGGTGCTCGCACTCCGGCGGCGGCGATGGTCGCGAGCGTCGCACGAACCGTCTGTTGATCCGGGCGTGTCCCGTTGCGCACCGCCGCGACCGGCGTCTCGGGCGCGCGCCCCCCGGCGATGAGCCGAGCGGCGATGTCGGCGAGGCCGGCCGCGCCCATGAGGATCACGAGCGTGCCGCCGACGCGGGCAAGTGCTTCCCACTCGACGTCGGTCCGGCCCTTCTCCGGGTCTTCGTGACCGGGGACGATGGTGACGTGCGTCGACAGGCCCCGGTGCGTGACCGGGATGCCGCCATAGGCCGGGGCGGAGATGGCGCTCGTGATCCCGGGCACGACCTCGAACGGCACGCCCGCCGCCATCAGCGCTTCGGCTTCTTCGCCCCCACGACCGAACACGAACGGGTCCCCGCCCTTGAGCCGAACGACCCGCTTCCCTGCCGTACCGTGTTCCACCAGGAGGGCGTTGATCCGCTCCTGGTCCATCTCGACGTTCCCCGGGGCCTTGCCCACCGAGACGCGCAACGCGTCGGGCGGAGCAAGGTCGAGGAGCACCGGGTTCGCCAGGCGATCGTGCACGACGACATCCGCCGTGGCGAGCACCTCGGCGCCCCGACGGGTGAGCAGGCCGGGGTCACCGGGACCGGCCCCGACGAGCCAGACGGTCATCGCTCGGCCCCAGCAGGGCCGGCCTCGAACAGGTCGCCGTCGAACATGGCCTGCAGCGTGGCCGCGACGCGACGCCCGGCGGCGTCGGGATCCGCATCCGTGTCGGTCGTGCGCACGATCGACCGACCGTCGGGGGTCGCGAGCAGGCCCTCAATCGTCACGGGGGCGATCGTCACCTCGGCGTCCGCCATGACGGAAGCGTGCGCGCCGACCGGGAGCGAGCACCCGCCGCCGAGCTCTGCGAGGAATGCGCGCTCGGCGTCGACGGGCCGGCGCACCGCGGCGTCCTCGATGGCCGCGAGCAACGCGAGCGTGTCCGCATCGTCGGCGCGACACTCGACCGCAAGCGCCCCCTGGGCAACCTGGGGCAGCATCACCGACGGCTCGAGACGCTCGGCGATCCGATCGGCCAGACCGAGGCGGTCGAACGCGGCAGCTGCGACCACGATCGCGGCGTATCGCGACGCCTGGTCGAGGCGGGTGTGCATGTTGCCGCGCAGCTCGGCAAAGCCGAGGTCGGGTCGCAGCGCGGCGAGTTGCGCACGCCGCCGTACCGAACCGGTCGCGACGACCGCCCCGGTCGGGAGCGCGTCCAGGGTGGACCCCACGAGTGCGTCACGTGCGTCGGCGCGCTCGGGGATCGCCGCCAGCACGAGTCCATCAGGAGTGACGGCCGGGAGGTCCTTCGCCGAGTGCACCGCGACATCCGCGCGTCCGTCGAGCACCGCCTCCTGCACCTCCTTGACGAAGACGCCGGCACCACCGATCGAATGCAGCGGAACGTCGGTTCGTCGGTCACCGGTGGTCTCCACCAGCACCAGCTCGGCTTCGACCCCACCCCGGGCACCGAGCAACTCGACGACACGCTCGGCCTGCCAACGAGCAAGCGCGCTCCCACGGGTCGCGACCCGCATCACCCTTCGGCGTCGGGCATCGGGGGATCTTCACCCGTCGGGAGATCTTCGAGCGCGAAGAGCGCGGCGAGCGCATCCGCGTACAGCTCGCCACGGGCCGAGCCGGCGGCGTCCTTGAGCCGGACCGTCGGCTCGTGCAACAGCTTGTTCATGAGGCCGCGGGTGACCTGATCGATCATGTCTCGCGTGCTTGGATCGAGTGCCGAGAGCTTCGACGAGTGGCGATCGAGCTCGCTCTGGCGGAGCTCCTCGGCGCGCTCGCGCAGGCTCGTCACGAGCGGCGCGACCTCGCGGGCGAGCCGCTCCATCCGGAGCCGGTCGATCTCGTCGGTGATGATGACGCGCACCTTGCCGACCTCGGCCCGCCGGTTCTGGAGTGACTGCTCGCCGACGGCCTTCAGGTCGTCGATGTCGAGCAACATCACCCCGAAGACGTTGGCGACCCCGGGATCGACGTCGCGGGGCACGGCGATGTCGACGACGAGCAGCGCACGCCCGTCGCGGCGACGCATGACCTCTTCCATGTCGGCGCGCTCAACGAGGGTCCCCGGTGCACCCGTCGATGAGAGCAGCACGTCGCTCGACACCAGCACGTCGAGCACGTCGTCGAGCGGTACCGCCCGGCCACCGACACGACTGGCGAGCTCACGACCGCGCGCGCGACTGCGGTTCGCGACGACGATCTCGCCGACACCAGCGCCCGACAGCGCCATCGCCATTCCCTCACCGACGTCGCCCGCGCCCAGCAGCAGCACTCGCCGACCCTCGAGTGACCCCAGGCGCTCGGCGGCCACCTGTACCGCGGCCGACGACACCGAGACCGCGTGGCGCCCGATGCCCGTCTCCGTGCGAGCCCGCTTGCCCACCTCGACGGCGTGGCGGAAGGTTCGCGAGAGGAACTGCCCGACCGTGCTCTCGCGCTCGGCGGCGCTCCAGGCTTCACGGACCTGTCCGAGGATCTCGCCCTCGCCGATGATCATCGAGTCGAGGCCCGAGGCGACCCCGAAGAGGTGCGCCACTGCCGCGTCGTCGTGGTACGTGTACAGCTGCTCGCCAATGAGGTCCGGATCGACCCCCGACTGGTCGGCGAGGAAGTGCCGCACGTCGTCGACGCCATCGTGGAAGCGCGTCGTGCGCGCGTAGACCTCGGTTCGGTTGCACGTCGAGAGCAGGACGACCTCGGCGAGGTGCTCCCGACCGGTGAGGTCGTGGAGCGCCTTGGGCAGAGCCGTCGAAGCCACGGTCATCCGCTCGAGCAGATCGACCGCAGCCGTGCGGTGGTTCAGTCCAACGACGACGAGAGACACGCCTGGAGAAGCTCCTTGGCCTCGGCCGTTCGGCCGTCCCGTACCAGTTCGAGCATGCCCGAGTCGAGGGCACGTCGCCAATCGACGGTCTCGCTCGAGGTGCCCCCGGCCCGGAGCTCTTCTCTGGCCTCGGAGAGCAGCTCGAGCAGGCCAGCCCACTCCGGGCCCATCTCCTGGGCCACGTGGTCCTTGAGATAGGTGGCCAGGGCCGGGCTTCGACCGCCCGTACCCACCGTGACGACCAGATCACCCTGGCGGACGACCGACATCAGCGTGAACGAGCAGTTCGACGGATCGTCCGCGGCGTTCACCCAGACCCTTCGGACCTCGCCGGCCTCGAACACAGCCCGATTCACCGCCGCCGTGCTGGTGGCGGCGGTCGCGAGCCACGCGCCGTCGAGGTCGGTCGCCTCGAAGGGGCGCTCGGCGACCGTGATGCGCCCCTCGTCGCGCGCGGCCTGGAGCTCGCCGACGAGATCGGGGGCCACGACGTGAACGACCGCGCCGGCTTCGAGCAGCGCTTCGATCTTGCGTGCCGCGATCCGCCCGCCACCGACGACGACGCAGCGCCGCCCGCGGACCAACAGGTTGACCGGGTACCCGACGAGGCCCGGACGGCCCGGCTCCGCCGGCGCGTTCACGTCACACCGGCGCGCGGCCTGGGATCGCGGAGACCCGGGGCGTCGGCGCCCAGTGCTGCAGGCATCCGGTGCTGTTGGTAGAAGGACAAGATCTGCAGCTCGGTCGCGAGGTCGACCTTGCGCAGCGAGACGCCGCTCGGCACCGTCACGACCGCGGGTGCGAAGTTGAGGATCGAGCCGACGCCGGCGGCGACGAGGCGATCGGCGACCTCTTGGGCTGCCGCAGCGGGGGTCGCGATCACGCCGATCGCGACTTCGCGGTCGGCCACGAGCGCGTCGAGATCGTCGATCCCTTCGATCGTGAGCTCCCCGACGCGCTCCCCCACCTTGCTCGCGTCGGCGTCCACGAGCGCCACGATACGGAAGCCCCGGGCGCCGAAGCCGTGGTAGTTGGCCAACGCGTGACCGAGGTTGCCGAGACCCACGATGGCGACCGGCGAGTCGTGGGTGAGGCCGAGCTCGCGTGCGATCTCGTCGACGAGCGCGGCCACGGCGTACCCCACGCCACGCGTGCCGTAGGACCCGAGATGCGAGAGATCCTTGCGGACCTTCGCCGCGTTGACACCGGCCAACTCGGCCAGCTGCTCGGACGAGACCGTCGAGAGGGCCTGATCGGTCATCTCGAGCAGCGCCCGGTAGTAGAGCGGCAGTCGGGCGACGGTCGCCTCGGGGATGCGACGAGCCTCGGAGATGGCGGCGCTCCTCGCTCGGCGGGGCGTGGTTGGCCTCGGGCCCGGGGCCTGGGCAGGCAGTCTCGGCACACACGTGCCGGCACGATCGTACCGCCGCTCGTGCACGGATTCACAAGGTCTGGTGAGGCCAGGCCGAGGAGGGCGGGCCTTCGCTCGACGGCGATGGTCACCGGCCTCGCCTTCCTCGCGACGGCCGTGGCGTCGCTCTTCGCCGAAGCCACGCTGGTGCGCTACACGCAACGCCGCACGCCCCACCTGGCCGCCTGGACCGTGGCGCTGGCGATGTTCGCCCTGGCGTCGGCGGCACTCGCCGTGGGCGTCTCCACCGGATGGGACAACGGCACGTTCCGGGTCTTCTATCTGCTCGGTGCGGTGCTCGACGTCCCGTGGCTCGCGCTCGGGACCGTGTGCCTGCTGCTCGGAGCCGACGTCGGGCGACGGGTCCGCTGGTTCCTCGTGTTCTTCTCGGGTCTCGCGACCGGGGTGCTCCTCAGCGCGCCGATGGCCGCAGTGTCGGGCACCGAGATCCCGGTGGGCAAGGACGTGTTCGGTGCGTTCCCCCGCGCGCTCGCCGCGGTCGGGAGTGGCGTCGGCGCCGTCGTGATCCTGGCCGGCGCAGTCTGGTCCGCAGCACGCTACGCGCGGGATCGATCCACGCCGGGACATGCTCGGCTCGCCGCGGCAAACGGGCTCATCGCACTCGGCACCCTCGTGCTCTCGAGCGGCGGTCTCGTCCAGGGTCTGGTCGGGCACGACGAGGCGTTCACGCTGAGCCTCGCGGTCGGGATCAGCGTGATCTACGCCGGGTTCCTCGTCGCCGAGGGTCGCAGCTCACGGCGCAGCAGCTTGCCTGCGACGGATCGCGGCAGCTCGTCGACGACCTCGATGCGAGACGGGCACTTGTAACGGGCCAGCGCGCGTGCACACTGCTCGCCCAGCGCGGCAACGTCGAGCGTCGTCTCGGGAGTAGCCGCGACGAACGCGACGACCGTCTCTCCGGTGCGGGGGCTGGGCTCGCCGACCACGGCGGCGTCGAGCACCCCGGGCTGGCCCCGCAGCACGTCCTCGACCTCGATCGGGTACACGTTGAAGCCCGACACGATGATGAGGTCCTTGGCCCGATCGACGAGGCGGAGGTCGCCGTGCTCCTCGACCACCGCGACATCGCCGGTGCGGAGCCAACCGTCGGGGGTGAGCACGCGAGCACTGGCCTCGTCGTCGTGCCAGTACCCGGGGAAGACGTTGGGGCCCCGCACCCAGAGCTCGCCCGGGTCGCCGTCGAGCACGTCGGCCCCGTCGCCGTCGACGACCCGCACCTCGACCCCGGGAAGGGGTGGGCCGATCGATCCGGGTCGGGGCTCGCTCCCGCCGAGCGCCGTGGTCGTGACGATCGGTGCAGCTTCGGTGAGTCCGTAGCCCTGGTGGACCACGACGCCGAAGCGCTCGTGGAACGCCGCACCGACCTCGGGGGGGAGGGGCGCGGCACCGGAGACCGCGAGTCGCACCGACCCGAACGTCTCCGGCGAGATGTCGAGGGCCAGCCACTGCGAGTACATCGTGGGCACACCGGCCAGGACGGTGACGTCGTGGCGGCCGACGATCTCAGCGGCCTCGCCCGCGTCGAAGCGCGACTCGAGCGCGACGGTCGCCCCCGCGGCGAGCGAGACGCCAAGGACGACGTTGAGGCCGAACACGTGGTGGAAGGGCAGCGACCCGAGCATCACGTCGTCGCGCAGGACGCGCAGCCCCGGGTGATCGAGCACCTGCGCGATGTTCGCGGCCAAGTTTGCCTGCGTGAGCACAGCGGCCTTCGGTGCCCCCGCGGTGCCCGACGTGAAGAGGAGCACCGCGGCGGCGTCGGGGTCTCGCTCCGCACGAGCTACGGGTCCAGGTCCCGTCTGATCGAGGTCGATGCTCATCACGGTCGCGCCGGCGGCCTCGAGCTCGGCCACCGAGCGACCGACGGCGAGCCCCAACCGCGGCGAGACCGCTTCGAGCTGATGGGCGAGCTCCTCGGTCGGCGCCGAGGGGTTGAGTGGGACAGCGACCGCGCCGACGTGGAGGGTCGCGAGGTAGGCGACCACGAACGCTTCGTTGTTCGGGCTGAGGATTGCGACTCGATCTCCGGGCTCGACCCCCTCGGCCACCAACGCACCGGCGCGGCGGGCGACCGAGTCCTCGAGCTCGCCGTAGGTGGTGGCCCCCCGTTCACCGAGCAATGCCACCGCCTCGGGACCGCCGGCCCCGAGCAGTCGCCCCACCAGGTTCACGTGGTCACCAGGTTCACGGGCCGATCGTACTGACGGGGAAGGACCCGGCCGCGGGCGTGGGCCTTGGGGCGGGCTGGGAGGCCTGTGATCGCCGCCGACTTCCCGACGACGGTCACGTTACCCACGCCCACGGACCGGATCCTTCCCGACATCGACTCGGCGCGCGGGCGCCTGAAGGACCAATGACCACGGAGCGTGAGATTTTGCCTCGTGCTTACCCGGCCGCGCCTCAGGGGCTGAGCCGGAGCACGAACTGCGCGAACGCGGCGCCGAGGATCATCACGAGCAGGACGGCAATCGCGATCGTGGTACCAGGTCGCACGGTGGTGCTCCTCGCAGGCAGGGGCTTCGGGCGGACGGGGTCGCGTCAGGCGGGGTTGCGGCGCGCAGGCGCGCCGGGTTCGGGCGCATCGGCCCCGGGGGGGACGAGCGTCACACCCGAGCCGGGCTCGAGCCCGTAGTCGGCGGCCGCGGAACGGCGGTCGAGTGCGAGCGAGACCAGCCCGTAGGAGTCGACCAGGAGCACGAGCTCGGACGGCTTGGCGTCGGCGTAGGTGCGCACCCAACGGGCCGACTTGACCCGATCGCCGGCTCGGACCTCCACGAGGCCACCGGGCTCGGCGCCCCGGGCCGCAAGCTCCTCGGGACCGACGTTGAGCTGGCAGTTCCCGAAGCGGTCGACCCACCAGACCTCGGCATCCAGCGCGCCACTCTCCGTGGTGTTCGGCAGCCCGATGAGCCCGGGCACGAGCGTCGCGGGATCGACGGCGGGCCCGAGGTCGTCGAGGGGCACGTCGGTGGCGAGGTACGCCGCAGCCGGTGCGAGCACGTCCCGTCCCGCGAACGTCGGACCGGGCGCCGCCAAGCGGTGCTCGTCGCTGGTGATGCACACGACCCGTCGGGACCCGCCGAGCATCGCGACCGCCGGGGCCAGCAGCCCGTTGTCGGGCCCGAGGAACGTGGCGGAACCGCACTCGACGGCCAGCAGGCGCCGATCGGTCCCGACCCCCGGGTCGACGACGGCGAGAATGACCGCCCCCTCGGGGAGGTACTGCACCGAGCGCACGAGGGTGAGTGCACCGCCCCGCACGTCGTGGGGCTCGAGCTCGTGCGTCAGGTCGATGATCGCCAGATCGGGCGCGATGCTCAGCATCACGCCCTTGCACACGCCGACGAACTCATCGCGCAGTCCGTAGTCGGACAAGAACGCGACGGGACGGGGCACGCAGTAGGGCTCTTAGCCCGCTTGGGTGAACCTCGACGCCAGGTACCCGTCGACGTCGGTGTCGCGCACGCGGAACGACCTTCCGACGCGCACGGCCGCGAGGTCTCCCGCCTTGATCAAGCGGTACACCGTCATCGACGACACCCGCAACATGTCCGCCACTTCCTGAACTGTCAGGAAGCGCGCCTTCGCAAAGGACTGTGCCACGCGGCTCACCCCTCTCCCCCGCTCGTGGGGTCAGCGTAGGTCCCCGGGGTAGGAGTTGTCGAGTGTGGCCCGGGGGCCGTGAGCGCAGCCACGATGGGGCCGTACGCCTCCGGAGGTCGTTGCTCGTCGAGGGGGACCAGACGCACGGGCAGGTCACGCAGGGCCGCCACTCCGAGCACCGCGGCGTCGAGGTCGGCGAAGGCCACGGTCTCGTGGCCGGCGGCAAGCGCCGAGGCAGCAAAGCCCCGGTCGGCGATCACGAGGTCGGGACGGCCGACGGCGAAGAGCCACTCGGCCCCTGCGACGGCGCCGTCGTCGGCCAGGAGGCTCGCGCCGTCGGTGACCACGGCGACGCCGTCGACCCACCACAGCGATCGGGCAGCACCGAAGGGTCCGAAGGCCTCGTAGGCGAGAACGTCGGCACCGGCGTCGGCGAGCATCACGGCAAGGGCTCGGTAGACGCGCAGGAGTGAAGCCGGCCGGCCGGTGGCGAGCGCGACCCGCCCGCCGGTGCGAGCGACGGCATGAAGACGGACCGCAGCGTCGCCCGCGCCGGCGAGCGTCCGCTCCGGCTCGATCGAGGCGCGAGGAGCATCGCCGTCGTAGCCCCATCCTTGCTTGATGGCGGCCCACGCTTCGTCTCGGCTGATGCGCCCGAGATCGAGCCCGAGCGTCGCTTCCGGGTGGCCGGCGGCAAGCCGGGCGACGACGGCCGCGACCTCCGCTCGCCCCATCCGAGCGTGCGGTCCGGCCACGTGCCCGGCGACGACGAGCCGGCGTTGCGTCGGCGCGGCGCGCACCTGTGTGCGGGCCGCGGGCGGCGTCGGGACATCAAGGCGCGGGGGTCGGTTGCTGCGAGGACGGCGGGTCATTCCTCGCCGAGCTCCCGGGAGCGCGCCGCCGCGGCGAGCACTGCGTCGAGGATCGCGGCGCGAACGCCGTGCGATTCCAGGATGTGGAGCCCGGCCGCGGTCGTGCCGCCCGGTGACGTGACGGCAGCACGGAGCTGCTCGGGCTGCTCTCCCTCGGCCAGCAGCGTCGCGGCCCCGAGGAGCGTCTCGCGGGTGAGGGCGTCGGCGACCGGACGGGGGAGACCCGCGAGTACCCCGGCGTCGGTGAGTGCCTCGGCGATCAGGAACACGTAGGCCGGACCCGAGCCCGAGAGGCCGGTCACGGCATCGAGATGTGGCTCGGGGACCCGGACGACGATCCCGACCGCCCCGAGGATCCGCTCCGCGATCTCGAGGTGCGCGTCGGTCGCGAGGCCTCCCGGGGCGATCGCGGTGGCGGCGCGCCGCACGATCGCGGGCGTGTTGGGCATCGCGCGCACGACGGGCCGACCCGGTGCCGCGCCTTCGAGCGTCGTGATGCGCACCCCGGCCGCGATCGAGATGATCAGTGCGTCGGCGGCGAGGCTCGGCAGTGCCTGCTCCAACGCGCCCGGTGCATCCGCCGGCTTGACCGCGACCACCACCACGTCGGCGTCGGCCACCGCCCACGCCGGGCTCGGCACAACACGAATCCCGGGGAATCGCTCCTCGAGCGCACGGCGGCGTTCGGCGTCGACCTCGGCCACGGCCAGCGCGTCGGCGTCCCAGCCGGCTCCGAGCAGTCCACCCACCAGGGCTTCGCCCATGCGGCCGCCGCCGAGCAGCGCCAGGGTCGCCATGCGATGGGAGGCTAACCGGCCCGATGAACCAGGCCGGACGGACGGGGCCGGGCGCGAGCGGACCCGAGGAACGCTCGGACTCGCCCCGCACTTCCCCGAACGGGACGGGCCATCCTGCACCTCGGGCCCACTGCACCGGCCGACCCCACATCCAAGGAGGAAGTCGGCCGCACCGCCACCCGTCGGTGCCGGCGAACGCATCGTCGCGCGCGCCGCGACCGCGATCAACCCTCCTCGAGGTCGGCCTCGGTACTCTTTGCCGCTCCGTCGCCGGCACGCTTCGGGCTCTCCGGTGTCGCACGACGCGCCGCGGCGCCGGGATACGCGAGTGCGATCGTCGACGGGAACGTCCGCTCGACGATCTCGTACAGCACGCCGATGACGCGGTCGAGCTCATCGACCGTGAGGTGCTCGAGCGCGACCCGCCCGGTCAGGTAGATGTCGCCGTCGGGACCGATCGAGAATCGCGCGCCGTACAGGTTGTGGTTGTGCTGGAGCAGGAACCGGTAGAGCTCGAGGCGGTTTGTCGGCGGGTCGGGCAGGAAGTACACCTCGAACCGGAGCGTCCGCTGGTGCAGGTCGAAGTAGATGGTCGTCGCGTCGCGACCGTCGCAACCGAACCGGACGTACCAACGGTGGAGCTCGGGGTCGTACTCCACCGTCTGGATCCACGGTTCGGCGGCGACCGGACCTTCGAGATGCGCTGCGAGCAACTCGTGTGCCATGCGCACACGCGCTTCCAGCTCGAGCGGATCGTTCGCCGACACTGCCTAGCTGCAGCGCACGAGCTCGCGGGCGCCAAGATCCGCGTACACGCGCCGCAAGCGCGCCGCGGTGATGTTCCAGGTGTACCGGCCCGAGCGAGCCGCCGCGCTCACACCGATCTCACCCGCAAGGCCGGGATCGGCGAGCAGGCGCTCGACCGGCGCCGCGAAGTCGTAGCCGGTGCGCCCGTCGACGAGAAATCCGGTGTGGTCGGCGTCGATGAGTGAGCGCAGGCCGCCGACGTTCGCGGCGACGACGGGAGTGCCGCACGCTGCCGCCTCGAGGGCGACCAGACCGAACGACTCCGTTCGCGACGGCATGAGGCACGCGTCGGCGCCGCGGTACCAGTCGACGAGTGCGCCATGCGGCTGCGGGGGCTCCCAGCGCACGCGTTCCCCGACCTCGAGGTCGCGCGCGAGCGCGTGCAGGCGGTCGACCTCGGCGATGCCGTCGGCTCCGCTCGGACCACCGACGACGACGAGCAGCGCCCGGGAATCGCGCATCGACGCCAGACAACGGATCGCGAGATCGACGCCCTTGAGCGGTTGGATCCGGCCGACGAACAGCAGCACCGGTCGGTCGGTCGGGAGCCCGAGGCGGCGTCGGGCGGACGCGGCATCACCGGGCGAGAACATGGCGTGATCGACTCCGGGAGCGATCACCTCGACGCGATCGGGCTCGGCGCCGTAGGTGGCGACCAGCTCGGAGCGCTCGTCGGGCGTCGACGCGATCATGCGGTCGAGGCAGGCGATGGTCTCGCGTTCGACACGCGCCCGCTGCGGGGGGTCGTCGGTGATCCCCGCGGCCACCTTCGTGCGGGCGAGCGTGTGGAACGTGCCCACGAGGGGCATGTCGATCTCGTGCTTCAGGCGGTGGCCGACGGCACCCGAGATCCAGTAGTGCGAGTGAAGTACGTCGAATGGTTCGGAGGTCGTCGTGAGATGCAGCCGCGCCGCCTCGACCAGCTCGTCGAGGAGCCCGAACAGCGCGTCCTTCCCGACGGTTGAGCGCGGACCGGCATCGAGGTGCACGACTCGGACACCCGGCTCGACGTCGACGATCGCATCCTGCCCCGGATGCTCAGCACGGGTGAGCACGTCGCACTCCACGCCTGCGCGCGCGAGGGCCGACGCGAGCGAGCTGATGTACACGTTCATGCCGCCACCGTCGCCGGCGCCGGGCTGCGCAAGGGGCGACGTGTGCACGCTGAGCATCGCGACGCGGCGCACGGACATAGGAACGACGATCTTACCGGTCGTCCGGATCCAGGTCGCGCTCGGGAGCGCTCGGCTGCTCCACATCCCGGTCGCGCTCGCTCCGCACCGGGATATCAGATGCGGGTCCTCCGGGAACGCTCGGCTGCTCCGACTGGAACGAGCGGTACACCTCGAGCAGCGCGCTCTTCTGGCGGTCCGAGAGCGTGGGGTCGCGGCGGATCTCGTGCTCGAGGTCAGGTGTCGCCTCGTCCCGCTGCTCGAGGAAGCCGGCGCGCACGTACAAGGTCTCGGCCGAGATGCGCAGCCCGTGGGCGATCTGCTGGAGGATCTCCGCACTGGGCTTGCGGAGACCCCGTTCGATCTGGCTGAGGTACGGGTTCGAGATCCCGGCGAGCTCACTGAGCTTGCGCATCGAGAGGCGGGCGTTGTGACGCTGCTCGCGGATGAACTCGCCCAGATCGTGGAACCGTTGCTCGATCGAATCGCTCACGGCCGGTCGTCCGGCGATCAAGAACGGCCGGCGGCGTGGCGGGCGGTGAGCTCGCCCTCGATCCGGTCGATCACGTCATGAAGAGCACGGCGTCGCCCCGACGTCTCGCGCTCGAGCTCGCCCAGCTGCCCGAGTGTGTCGCGCAGCTCGTCGTCGGAGAGCGTCGGGAGGTTCACGAGGGTGGCGTCGGCGATGAGGTGCTCGAGGCCGCGCTTCCACTCGATGGCCGGGGCCGGGGCGAGATGGCGCGGGAGCCGACTCGACGCCGGGTCAGGCCGCGGGTGGTCGTCGGCGAGGATCTGGGGAAGCGCGGCAACCAGATCGCCGATCGTGCCGCCGGCGGCGCGCCGGTCGAACTCGGCCTGCAGGATGTCGATCCGAGCCTGGGCGAGACGCCGCACATAGGAGAACTCGGTCTCGACCTGCAGACAGTCCTCGTGCATCGCCCGCACGTCATCGAACGGCTTGTCGGCGAGCCCTTCCACGTAGGAGGGTTCGAGGATGACGTCAGCACGTCGGCGTCGCGGCTCCGACATCATTATCAGGGTACCAGCGGAACACCTCGGGTAGGACCGACGTTGGTGGTTCTCAGACGTACCGGACGACCGACAGACGCCCAGGAGGAACGACGATGGCCCAATACGCGCTCCCCGAGCTCGCCTACGACTACGCGGCGCTCGAGCCGCACCTTTCGGCCAGGATCCTCGAGCTGCACCACGACAAGCACCATGCCGCGTACGTCGCCGGAGCGAACACCGTGCTGGAGAGGCTCTCCGACGCCCGCGCGAGCGGCGACTACGGATCGATCAACCAGCTCGAGAAGAACCTCGCCTTCCACCTTTCGGGGCACATCCTCCACTCGATCCTGTGGCGGAACCTCTCGCCCGACGGCGGGGGCCGGCCGGAGGGTGAGCTCGCCGCGGCGATCGACGAGCACCTCGGCAGCTTCGACGAGTGCCGCGCCCAGCTCACCGAGGCCGCGATGAACGTGCAGGGATCCGGGTGGGGTGCGCTGTCGTGGGAACCGATGGGTGGACGACTGATCGTCGAGCAGGTCTACGACCACCAGGGCAACGTCGGTCAGGGTGGACCGCCGCTGCTCGTGCTCGACATGTGGGAGCACGCGTACTACCTGCAGTACGAGAACCGGAAGGCCGAGTGGGTCGCCGCGTTCTGGGAGCTCGCCAACTGGGTCGACGTCTCCGAGCGGTTCGAGAAGGCGCGGTCCATCGACCTGTCGCTCGGGTGACGCGTAGTCTTCCGAGATGACCGAATCCGCGAATCCTGAGCAGCGCGAGTACTGGAACGGTCCCGACTCGCAGGAGTGGGTCGAAGATGCCGAACGCTACGACGCGATGCTCGCCCCGTACGGCGAGACCGTGCTCGACGCCGCGGCACTCACCAGCGGCGAGCGCGTGCTCGACGTCGGCTGCGGCAACGGCGCGACCACGCTCGAAGCGGCGGCCCGCGTCGGCGACGGCGATGGCGAAGCGGTGGGCTTCGACATCTCCGCCCCGATGCTCGAGGTTGCACGAAGCCGAGCTTCGGAGCGTGGCATTGCGAACGCCCGGTTCACGCTCGGAGACGCGCAGACCGACGCACTCGGCGGCCCCTACGATGTCGCCATCAGCCGCTTCGGCATCATGTTCTTCTCCGACCCTGCCGCCGCATTCGCGAATGTCCGGTCGGCGCTCTTACCTGGAGGGCGTGCGGCTCTCCTGTGCTGGCGACCGATGCTCGAGAACGAGTGGGTGATCGTGCCGACTGCCGCGGCGATCGAGCACGTGCCGCCGCCCGAGCCTCCACCCCCGGATGCCCCCGGGCCGTTCCGGTTCGCCGAGAAGGGTTCGTTGGCCGCTGCGCTCACCGCGGCCGGATTCGTCGACGTCACCAGCGACGCGGTCGACGGCCCGATGCTGCTCGGTGGGCCGGGTTCGTTCGACGACGCGTACGACTTCCTCAAGGGCAACGGGATCACGCGGCGCGTGCTCGGCGATGCGCCCGACGAGGCGAAGACCCGGGCACTCAGCGCGATGCGCGACGCGTTGTTGCCCTTCAGGACCGATGCAGGCGTTCGCATGAACGGCGCGATGTGGCTCGTCCGAGGCCGGGCCTGATCCGTCCCGTCCCGTCCCGAAGAGCTCAGCCCGGGATTGCGGGCTAGCCCCCGCTGACGGGGGGCAGCACGGCGACCTCGTCGTCATCGCTCACGATCGTTGCGTCGCCGTCGGCCGGTTCGTCGCCGTTCACCCAGACGCGCGCAGTACCGAGCACTGACACGAACGGCTCGCCGTACGCGTCGCGCGCTTGGCCGAGGACGTCGCCGAGCGTCCCCGCCTCGAACCGATCCTCGGATCGGCCGGCTGCCTCGCGTGCCCCCGCGAAGAGCCGCAGCCGCACCTGCGCCACCGGTTCAGGACGCCGGTGCTTCGGCCTCGGCCGAACCCGCGCCCGGGCGATCGACGCGCTCGAGCTCGTGCTCCAAGTCGGTGAACTCCGCCTCGAGTCCTCCGAGGGTCACGAGGTCGCGATCACGGTCGTCGGTGGACGGTGCCGTCGGCTCGGGAACCGACGGATCCGTCGGTCGGGTCGGCGGCTGGTTCGGCTGGCTCGGCTTCGGGGTTTCCATCACCCTCCAGCGTACGCGCCGCGTCGGGATCAGTCGCCCGACAGTCGGAAATCGAGCACGGAGGCCGCGTCGGCCAGGAGCTCGACCAGACGGGCGAGCCGCGCGCCGGCGTCGTCGAGCTCGAGCAGGCCCTGCGCATCGAGGGGACCGATCGGCGCGAGCGCGGCCGCCTGGAACGAGGCGCGGACGGGGTCTCCGTCGAGGTCGATCTCCTCCGACGGCACCGTCGCCCCGAGCTGCGCATGCAACGCCATGACGCGCCGCAGGAGCAGCGTCACCTCCGGGATCAGCACCGCTCCCTCGGAGTCAGCGTTCTCCGTGAGCACCTCGACGTGGGCCCGTGGGAACGGATCGTCGGTGAGCCACTCCCGGATCCGGCACCGCTGCACACCCGCGGTCACGAGCGCGTACCGACCGTCTTCGAAGCGCCCGGCCTGCACGATCCGCGCAAGGGTGCCGACAGGGAAGCGAACATCTCCACCGCCGACCTCGCTCCCGCGCTCGATCAGCACGACACCGAAGGCCATGTCGTCGGCGAGGCATCGCTCCACCAGCGCGCGGTACCGATCCTCGAAGACGTGGAGCGGGAGCAGCGCGTGCGGGAACAGCACACTGCCGAGCGGGAACATCGGGGTCCCGAACACCGGGGTCCGGGACAGGGGGGTCTGGGACAGCGGCACGACCCGACGCTACCGGTGCGCCGCCCGGGTCAGTTCGCGCGAGCTCGGAACCCTGCTGCGTCCTGAGCAGCCCGTTGCGCTGCGTCGCCTTCGAGCTCGCCGGAGAGCGCGTCGAGCGCGTTCGCGGCCTCGGCGAAGCGCCCGAGTCGGCCAAGCAGCGACGCGCCCGCGCGGCGTTCGACGATCGAGAGCCCGGGGATGCACAGTCCCAGGCGCGTCGCCCATACCGCGGTGCCGGGATCGCGACCCACCGAGCTCTGCACGAGGTTCGCGAGCATCCGGGCGAGGATGGCGCGCGGTCCGACCGGCGCCAGGTACTCGGGCAGGAATGGCACGGCGCCACGGGTCGCTTCGAAGATGAGGCGGCAGCCGTCTTCGTCGAGGCGGAGCCCGCCGTGGAACGGGTCGTAGAACGCGCCGTCGTCGGCTCGAACGAGAAAGTGCCCGGGCATCCCCACGCCCTCCAACGTGAGCCCCATGCGGTGCCCGACCTCGAGCATCAGCACGCTGAGGGTGATGGGGATGCCGAGGCGACGCCGCATGACCTCGTCGAGGTACGAGTTGCGGGGATCGGCGTAGTCGACCTCGTTCCCCACGAAGCCGAGGTCGGTGAAGAGGTGTCGAGCGAGCCTCTCGGGGGTTCGGGGTGCGTCGTGCGCGAGCTCGTCGAGTGCCGCGAGCTCCGCCGCGACGTCGACGGGGTGATCGTGCGCGGCGATCAGCAATGCGGCTTCCGCGAGTGGGAGGTCGCGCTCAGGCGCACGTACGCGATCAGCGAAGCGCTCGGTCGGGTCCACCAGGGCCGACGGTACACTCGACCCCGTGACGACCGACGTCCGCGAGGCGACCCTCGACCAACCAACACTCGAGCAGCAGGTTGCGAGTCGGCTACGGCGAGTCAAGCAACGCATGACCGGCAATCGCGCCGCGCTCGTCGATGTGCTGCGCGATGCCACGCGGCCGCTCACCATCCCCGAGATCCTCCATATCCGTGGCGGACTTGCCCAGAGCAGCGTCTACCGCAACCTTGTCGTCCTCGAGCAGGCCGGCGTCGTACACCGCATCGTCACGAACGACGAGCACGCCCGCTTCGAGCTCGCGGAAGATCTCACCGGGAACCACCACCACCATCTCGTGTGCTCCGAATGTGGTGCCGTCGAGGACGTCCCCGCGTCGGCCGGGCTCGAGGCGTCGTTGCACGCGGCCGTCTCGGAGATCGACCGGACCACCGGGTTCACGACCGAACGGCACCGCATCGATCTCGTCGGTCGGTGCCGCACCTGTTCCTGAGCGTCCGAGCGGGACTCAGTTCCGCGAGAACACCGACTGGCCGGCCGCGAGCTTGGCGGCCGTAGCGGCGATCGACTTCGGCGCGAGCTCGCCGGACGCGCGCCCGACCACGTTGCCCTGGGCGTCCAGGAGCACGAAGTACGGGTACGCAGTACCCCCGTACGCGCGCATGGCCTGCTGGTCCGCGTCGTCGTTCAGCACGTTCGTGAACGGCCACTTCTCCCGGGCCAGCCACTTCGACGGTGGGTAGTTGGGGGCATCGGAGCTCGTCCCGGTCGTGACCGTGTCGACCTCGATGCCGGCGAGCTTGCCCTGCTTGGCGAGCTTCACGATGCGCGGCACCTCACGCCGGCAGTGCGGGCACCAGTGCGCGACGAAGACGACCCCGCGCGGCGTTCCCGGGCCGCCGATCGTCACCGGCTGCCCGTCGAATCCCTGACCGGTCAACGTCGGCGCCGTCTTCCCGATCTCGGGGTCGCGGGCCGTGGCGATCTTGTCCGAGGCCGCCAGCGCCGTTCCGGCCACGACGACCTTGCGGCTCGTCTCCTGCTTGGCGTCCTTCGCCGACGCAGCCGTCGCAACGAGTGCCGCAGTGAGCGTGAGGGCGGCCAGCGCAAGGACTCGGGTCGTGCGGGTGCGGTTCATTGCAGAATCTCCTTCTCCGCCCGACTCGATCGTCGATCCACGACGAGCAGGGCCCCGATCAACAGGAAAGCACTCAAGTCCATGAACGCCAGGGTGACGTATCCGAGTTCCTCGAAGTACGGAACGCTGCACGGGACGAACACCGAGCACGACGTGCTCTCCGAGAACGACGGCACCCGCTCGACGAGCCAGTGGTAGAGCGCCAACGGCGTCCCGACGACCACGAACGGCGCGGCGTACCAGACCACGCCGCGGTCGCGCCGCAGGACCCCCACCACCAGGATCGCGGCGAGCGGATACATCAGGATTCGCTGGTACCAGCACAGCTCGCACGGCAGGAGCCCGGCGATCTCCGAGTAGTAGAGACTGCCCATCGTCGTGACGACGGCGACTGCCGCAGCAGTCGGGCGGGCATAGGGACCGATCGCGCCGACGACGCGGGTCGCGAACCGACGGCCACCCGATGACACGAGCGCGGCGATCCCGACAACCACAAGCGCCAGGAACGCAGCGTTCGCGGCGAACGTGAGGACGGTGAAAAGCGTGTTCGCGGTGTCGATGTTCACCGTTCAGCCGAACGTCACGGTGCCACGCAACGTGGGCTGGTCGAACTCCGACACCAATGGCTTCGCCGTCACTCGCCACTCTCCCGCGATCGGTACGTCGAATCCCGGCGCGTAGTAGTGGCCGGGGCTGAGCCGTCTGAGCGCAACGTCGATCGGCGCGATGTTGCGGTCGGGAAGATCGATCGTGACCTTGAGATCGGTGACGTCGAGTGGCGCCCCTGACGGCGTGAGCGTGTTGGCGTGCACGTCATTGGCTCCGGTCACGCCCGGCGTGGCGGTGAAGTCCACCCAGACCTTCTTCGACTTCATCGTCACGCCCACCGCGCCGCCCTCGGAACCCTGGGCCACCGCGGTGCGCGCGGGCGCGGCGTTGACCAGCAACGCGGTCGCGGCAAGGACGGCCACCGCGAGGACGATCTCGCCCCACACCGATCGACGGAGGTGGCGGACCTCACTCGCGTCGTCGATCTCGTACTGGTCGAGGGTGTCGGTCTGTGCGGGCAGATCATCATCCGACCCGCCGGTCACCGCGGGCATCCCCGACGCTGAGGGCTCGGGCGGCCCGAAGAGGCGCAAGACGATCTCGCGACTGAACGCGGCGAACACCACGATCGCCGCGAAGAGGACCAGCTTCACCGTGAGGATCCGGCCGTAGTCGGTGCTTCGGAGCGCGTCGAGGCTCCCGACCTGGCGCCAGGTCTGGAACGCGCCGGTAGCAGCCAGCGCCACGACACAGCCGAGCGCGACGCGCGAGAAGCGCGGAACGGTCTCCCGCAGATGCTCGGTGGTGTTGCTGCCGGTCAGGGTCATTGCCGCGAGGACGACGAGCCCACCGAGCCACACTGCCATCGCGAGCACGTGCAACGTGTCCGCGATGACGGCAGCGCTCACCCAGTCGCCCGACACCGCGTGACCTGCGAGCCCCGGGGTCGCCGCGAGCGCGATCGCGACGACCGCACCGAGCGGGAGCCACCACGCGGGAAGGCGCTGCTCTTCGCGACCGGGACGGCGGAAGAGCAGCACGAGCAGGGGGACGGCGACCAGCAGCACGACGATGCGCGCGAGCCAGATCTCCCCCAGACGCTCGCCGAGGGTGTCCCCGAGCAGGCTCGTCGAGAGCGCCTCGCCGATCCCGAGCCCGGAGACGTACGGCCCGTAGAGCGCCAGCCCGGCGATGGAGGCGACGAAGGTGACGACCCAACCCAACCCGACGATGGCCCGGGCCCGCTTCGACGCTCGGGCTCCGGGCGAGATGGCGGCCGCGAACGCCGCGCCGCCGATCAGGAGCGCGAGGCCGGCGAACACCAGGCCGCGGACCACCCCGTATGCCGCACCGACGACCTTGTCGCCGCCTTGCGCGCCGAGGAGGCGGTTGGCGAGACCGGTGACCTCGCGACTCGTGGCGCCCGGTCCGCCGCCCTCACCGACCTGGAAGGTGAACGCACCCTGGATCGGGTGCGAGTCGGCCGAGACGACGCGCCAGGTGACCACGTAGGAACCGTTGTCGAGCTTCGGCACCGGCATCCGCACGGTGCGCCCCGATACGTCGACGCCACCCTGGTCGACGCGACCGCCGTCGGCATCGAACACCCGGACCCCACCGTTCTCGGCGCGCACGGTCTCGGTGAACTGCAACGTGATCGTCGGCGGCGACTTCGTGAGCACCGCGCCCGGTGCCGGATCGGACTCGACGAGCTCGGCGTGCGCGAATGCCGGTGACGCGCCGACGAGCAGGACCCCGCTCGCCAGGGCCACGACCGCGAGCGCACGGCGAAGCATCATGCGGGCCCCGGCACGATCGTCGGCACGGTCGATCGATCTGCGGGCGCGGCGCGACCGACGAGCCACAGCAACCCGAGACCGAGCAGCTCGGTCACGTGGGTCAGCTCGTTGACCGCCGCGGCCCGTCCAGTCGCGATGTCGATCACCGAGGTGATCACGAGACAGGCGACGAGCGCGGCGGCGACCGGGAACAGCCCGGCCACGCGACTCGGGCGCCAGGCCGCGAAGAGGAAGCCCACCGCGAGCGCGACGGCGAACGAGCCGAGGTGCCGGGCGGTGTGCACGGGGAGCCCGGCGTCGGAGCCTAGGAGCAGTGCCGGGACGGCCAGCCCGATCTGCACGATCGCGACGAAGCCGAGCCCGATGCGCCACGCCTCCAGATGCGGGGAGGCCGCCCCGTCGTCGGCACCGATCGCGCCGAGGATGCGCGCCGTCAGGTCGGGAACCCTCGGCGCGGGTGCGACCCTCACCCGTGCGTGCAGCGACGCCACGGCCTCCTGGTAGGCGCGGCACTCGACACACGCCGCGAGATGGGTGCGGACCGCTTCCGCGGGCGCGCCCACGTCCTCGCCGTCGAGACGAGCCGAGATCGCGGTTCTGGTTCGTTCACAGTCCATGAACAGGTAGTCGACTCCTGGGTGTCCGGGGTTCCCCAGTATCGTCGCCCGGCGGTGGACGATCTCACGCGGCTGGCCGTAGCGGCCCGCGACGGCGACCGCCTCGCTCTCGGAGCATTCGTGCGTCAGAGCCAGGGCGAAGTGTGGCGCCTCGTAGCGCACCTCACCGATCCGTCCGAGGCCGACGACGTCACCCAGGAGGTCTACGTGCGTGCGTGGCGGGCCCTGCCCGCGTACCGGGCCGACGCCAGCGCCCGGACCTGGCTCCTCACGATCGCGCGCCGAGCCTGCGCCGACTCCCTCAGGGCCCGCAACCGCCGCCGACGCCTCGCGACCCGGATCGAGGACGCAGCATCCGTCGGGGATTTGGCGTCACCCGACGGGTCGGGCGTGCAGGCGCTCAACGCGTTGATCGCCGACCTGTCGCCCGAGCGGCGCGAAGCGTTCGTGCTCACCCAGCTCGTCGGCACGTCGTACGAGGAGGCCGCGGCAGTCTGCGGAGTACCGGTGGGAACGATCCGATCACGGGTCGCACGTGCGCGCGCGGAGCTGATCGAGGCGCTCCGCGCCGCCGAGGCCACCGGGTGACATCCCGCTGGTCGCGCTCGCTCCGCACCAGGGTCCCGCGCACGTTCGGGCGCACTGTCGGGCGCATCGGCTCGCTCGCACTCCTCGTTGCGCTGGTCGCGGTTGTGCTCACACCCGCACCGGCCCACGCGCACGGGATCGGCGGCATCCGCCCCAGCAACTACGAGACGCGCGTGCTCTCGGTTCGTCCGACGACCCGCGGCGTCGAGGTCACCGCGGTCGATCTGGGCGACCGGCTCGAGCTGCGCAACACCCCCGGCGCCGACGTGACCGTCCTCGGCTACGACGACGAGCCGTACCTGCGCGTCGGGCCGCGCGGGGTGTTCGAGAACCGGCGCTCGCCCGCGGTGTACCTCAACCGGACCCGGACGGCGGCGTCGCCGGTGCCCGAGCGTGCGGATCCGAAGGCGACGCCCGAGTGGCGCCGGATCGGTGACGGTACGACGGTCCGTTGGCACGACCACCGCACCCACTGGATGGGGCGGACCGACCCACCGGCGGTGCGCGCCGACCCCGGCGTGGTGCACCAGGTCCAGCCGTTCGTCGTGAAGCTCCGTCAGGGCGCCGAGACCATCAGGGTGACGGGCGACGTCCGCTGGATCCCGGGTCCGGCGCCGTGGCCGTGGATCGGCCTCGCGCTCCTCCTCGCGCTCGTCGTCGTGATGCTCAGCCGCACCCGGTTCGCGGTGGCGGCGGTCGGCGTGACGCTTGTCGTCGTGGCAGTCAGCGAGGCCGCGCACATCGTCGGTGGTTGGGGCGGTACGACCGTCGGCGCGGGGACCAAGCTCGCGGCGAGCGTGTACGCCGTCGGTGGAATCGTGGTGTCAGTCCTCGCGCTGGTCTGGTTGCTCCGGCGCGGGCTCGATGCGGCCGCACCGCTGGTGCTCGTCGCCGGGCTGTTCCTCGCCCTCGCGGGCGGACTCGCCGACGTGACGGTGCTCACCCGGTCACAGCTCCCCACCACGTTGCCCGACTCCGCCGCCCGCCTGGTCGTGTCGCTGGCGCTCGGGCTGGGGCTCGGTCTCGCGGGCGCCGGCGCACTCCGGCTCCGCCGGCAGCGTCGCCCGCAACAACGGCGACCGCAGCAACGACCCGGCGGCGCATCGCCGGGCGCCACGGCTCCGGGCGACCCGGTCGCTCCCGCCCCGAGCTGAGCCGATCAGGACGCGGGGCCGTGCACGGCACCGCAGTCGTGACATTCGAGCTCGAGCGTCGCGTGGGCGATGCCGAAGCGGTCGATGAGCATCTCCTTCAGCACATCGCCGCGTGTCTGGGCCTCGTGCAGCGACGGCTCGCCCGCGAGCACGACATGAGCCGACAGCGCGGGGGTCTCCGAGCCGAGCGACCACAGATGTACGTGGTGCACCGCTTCGACCTCGGGGCTCGCCACGAGCGCTTCCTCGACCTCATCGACACCGAGCCCCGAGGGAGCCCCCTCGAGCAGCACCCGCCCGACGTCGCGGAGCAGCACGAGGGCCGAGACCACCACCAGCCCCGCGATGAACAGCGACATCACCGGGTCGACCCAGTCCGCGCCGAAGAGGACGACCGCCGCGCCGGCGATGAGCGCACCGACTGAGCCGAGCGCGTCGCCCACGAGGTGCCAGAACGCGCCGCGCAGGTTGAGGTTCGCGCCCGCATGGCGCGAGATCGCCCACGCGCTTCCCACGTTGACCGCCAGGCCCGCGGCCGCGACCAGCATCACGCCGCCGCCGTCGATGGAGCCCGGATCGCCGATGCGTCCGATCGCCTCGACGACGATGTACGCCGCGGCGCCCAGGAGCAGGAGCGCGTTCACCTGCGCGCCGATCACCTCGGCCCGGACGAGCCCGTAGGTGTGGCGCGACGAGGCCGGCGCAGTGGCGAGCTGCTGTGCGACCAGCGCGATCGCGAGCGCGGCGACATCGGACACCATGTGGACGCCGTCGGCGAGCAACGCGAGCGAGCCGAACGCAAGAGCGGCGATGACCTCGACGACGAGGAAGCCGGCGTTGGCGCCGAGCGCGATCCAGAGCGCCTTCCGGCGCGCGCCACCCAGACCGCTCACGTGCTTGGCGTGATCGTGTTCAGCGCCCACGCTTGCCTCGGTCTCCGCGGGGTGGCCCGACCTTCGCTGGATGCAGGTCGGGCAGCGCGATCCTCCCACGCCCGATTCAGGCCACGCTCGATTCAGGCCACGCCGGAATCGGGCCCCGCCGGAACCAGGCCCCGCCGGAACCAGGCGCCCCTGCCGAGCGACTACCTCTCGATGCCGGATCCATCGCCCCGGCCGACCCCGAGGAGAGATCACTCATGGACACCCCTCGACGCGCTGCGGTCGCCGCGGCGATCGC
>JALHSW010000392.1 GCA_022865365.1 Acidimicrobiia bacterium
CGAGTCCGCAGTACGAGCAGTCCGACCGGCAGCCGTCTTCGTAGTTCAACAGCAGGTTGATGCCACCGAAGTCGAACTCGCGGCCGAACTTTCCGGAACGGAATCGCAGCGCGATCGCGCTCGCGCCCGAGATCCGGACCCAGTCCGGGCTGACCTCGGCGGAGGTCGTTGGCGCGTCCGCGTCCGATGCGTCGACGGAGTCGACGCTGAGCGGGATTCGGGTCTTGGTCACTGGGCCTCCGGGAAGTAACACGAGCCGTCACGTAGCGGTGCCGCTTCGCCTCCACGCGCGTCGGCCGCGCGGACACCGGCGTCCAGGACGGCATCCACGAGAACCTCGGTCGACACACCGAGACCGGTGTCATCGCCCGCAGCCCGCGCGGCGACGCCGACGAGCTCGGCGCGCTCGAGGCGCTTCCACCGCAGCGCCTCCTCGATCCTGACCAGCGGCGCCGGCAGGTCGTTGAAGTCGCCGGTGAAGAGCGCGCTCTTGATCGTGTCGCCACTCAGCGCCACGTAGCAGCGCACGAGGCCGGCCGGCGTCTTGACGACGCTCGTCGCAGTGGCGTCCTTCTGCGGGCTGCGTTGGTGCAACCACTCGTCGGTGGCGTACTTGTCGGCAACGAGCCGATCGGTCGCCTCGACCTCCGCGCCGTCGGCGACCTCCTCGGTGAGCTCGAGGCCGAGCGCCTTGGCGAAGCCAGTCGCGACCTCTTCACGCAATGCCGCCCCCACCCAGCCAATGCCCGTCTCCGCCGCGACCGTCGTGACCCGGTCGCGCACCGCGGACACGGCCTTGTCGCCGAGCTTGGCCGCCGGGATCTGGAGCACGTCGAGCATGAACTCGACGTCGAGGTCGGCGAGCACACTCGAGTGGAAGAGCAAGGCACCGTTGCCGTCGAGGTAGAGGCCCAAGCCGGCGATCTTGCGACCTCCGACCTCGAGGTCGTTCTTGCCGCGGAAGCGCGCCTCGATCCCGAGCTCGGCCAGGCCGGAGACGATGCCGGCGGAGTAGCGCTCGAGCAGCTCCTTCGGTCGCTCGGCCGCCGGAGCTCGAGTCACGACGGCGACGCCGAGCTGCCCCGCGCCCATCACGATCGCGCCACCGCCGGTCGGGCGACGGTTCACCTCCGTCCGGGTGCGCTGGCACGCGGCCAGATCGACTTCCGCTTCGAGGTGCTGGTACCGACCGATGAGGGCGACGTGGCTGCGGTACGTGTAGAGCCGGAGGGTCGGGGGCCGGGCCGGCTCGCCGCGCCCGTAGCCGGTCATCAACGCCTCGTCGAAGGCGAGCCCCTCGGCGCCACCGACACCATCGGACACGAGCAGCCGCCAACGTTCCATCACTCACCCACCTCCGACAGCGACACTTCTGAGTACTTGGTCCCGCCGTCGCCCGCCCACGTGAGCGAGCAGCAGTACTCGTAGAGCTGCGGCTCGAGGCCGCGGCTCCGCGCGTACTCGATGGCGCCTTCGGCCGGGTACGCGATCCCGTTCAGCCCGTGGTCGATCGCGGCCTGGTCGAGATCACGCTTCATCTCACCGAGTGGGCGCGCGCATCCGAGGTTGACCTTGGTCGTCGGCATCGCGAGGCGCGCCTTGGCGAAGAAGTCGACCACGTCGTCGAGGGGCGGCGGCGGCAGGTGTCCCATCGGCGTGCCGATCAGCGGGACGAGCACCACGAGGATCAACGTCGACACCGGGTAGTGACAGATCATCTCGAGCGCGCGATCCTCCCCCAGGAACTGTCCGTAGTGAAGCCCGAGCACGATGTGGGGAATGATCCGCAGCTCGCGCTCCGCGAGGAGCTCGAGCGAACGTTCGAAGTCGCGCGCCGTCAGGTCGAGGTGGTACACCTCGCGGATCGTCTCGTCGGCGCCGATGATGTCGAGCATCACGCCGTCGACCCCTGCGTCGGCCAGACCGTTTGCGAGCTCCGGTGACACGACTCCGGAGTGCACGATCACCGTCATCCCGAGCTCGTCGCGGATGCGCGGCACGTGCTTGAGGTGCGGCAGGTGCGGTACCCCTCCGTTGCGCCCGGACCCTCCCGAGACGAGCAGCCCCTCGCTGCCTTGGGCCTTGAGGTCCTTGGCCAGCTCGTAGAGGTTCTTCCCGGCGCGCACCGAGATCATGCCCTCGAGCACCTTCGCCTGGCAGTGGTCACAGCTGAGCGCACAGGCAGACCCGGTGACCGAGACCGGCAGGAAGCGGCGCGGGTTCGTC
>JALHSW010000393.1 GCA_022865365.1 Acidimicrobiia bacterium
GCGCTCGAGGGACTCCGCGTGGTCGACATGGCCACGGTCTTCGCGGGGCCGGGCGCGGCGAAGTACCTGGCCGACTTCGGCGCCGACGTGGTGAAGGTCGAGCCACCGGCCGGCGACGGCACCCGCGACATGGGGTGGCGCGATCCGCACGACGGGCTCACATACGCCTGGAAGGTGCTCGGGCGCGGGAAGCGGGCCGTGATGCTCGACCTCAAGACCGACGCCGGCCTGGCCGCGATGCGTCGGCTCGTCGACACCGCCGACGTGCTGATCGAGAACCTGCGGCCCGGGACGCTCGAGCGCCTCGGACTCGGGCCGAAAGACCTGCTCGCGCGCAACCCGGGGCTGGTGGTCCTGCGGGTGACGGGCTTCGGACAGACCGGCCCCTATGCCTCGCGTCCCGGGTTCGCCACGATGGCCGAGGCCATGGGCGGTTTCGCCGCGATCAACGGTGAGCCCGACGGCCCGCCGCTCCTGCCTCCGATCGCACTCACCGACGAGGTCGCCGCACTGGTCGGGGCGTTCGCGACGATGATCGCGGTCCACCACCGGGACCGAACCGGCGAGGGCCAGGTCGTCGACGTGAACCTGCTCGAGTCGATGCTGCAGCTCATGGGGCCGCTTCCGAGCGTGTGGGCCGGGCTGGGTGAGCTCCAGACCCGCCTCGGATCGGGCATCCCGTACAGCGTGCCGCGCGGCACCTACCAGTGTGCCGACGGGGTGTGGGTCGCGGTGTCGACCTCAGCGGAGTCCGTCGCCCAGCGAGTGCTGGGCCTGCTCGGCGCCGACGGCGATCCGCGCTTCGCCGACTTCGCCGGTCGGGCCGAGCACCGTGAAGAGCTCGATGCGCTCGTCGGCGACTGGATCGGCGCGCGTCGCTCGGACGACGTGCTGGCCGCGTTCGAGCGCGCCGACGCCGCAGTCGCGCCCATCTACACGATGCAGCAGCTGCTGGAAGATCCCCACGTGGTCGAGCGCGAAGCAGTCGTGGAGGTGGACGGGGTCCGGATGCCCGGCCCGGTCGCGCGGCTGTCCCGCACGCCGGGGCGGATCCGACACGCCGGACGCCCCCTGGGCGTCGACACCGAAGCGGTGCTCGCCGCGATCGACGAACCCGAAGGGCCGTGGTCGGCGCGCGAACCCCAGCGCAAAACCCCGCGCGAACCCCGGCGCGAACCGAGCCGCGACGCGTCCCGAGGAGGGACGGCGTAGAGAAGGCCAGATCCGTCCGCGCCGGCCGCGCGAAGGCGACGGAACCTGGATCCCCAACGTCCTCCTCGGGACGCGTGGCGGCATTGTCCACCATCGTCCCCAGCCTTTCCACCCCGTGGAGGGGGTTATCCACCGGGCCAGCCGAGTTCTCCACCGGGCCTTGTGGGGTTGTCCACCGGTTCTCCACCGATCACTGTGGAACGGGAGCCGAGTGGCGTACGGACGCGCGACACGGGGAAGGGGATTTCGCCAGTGCCGTTCCCGTGCGAGACTCCGCGGCGTCCAACTGGGGGAAGGCACGAGCGATGGTGACGAGCAACGAGATCGCGGTCGAGGTCGCGGGGCACACGATCGCCACCCGCTTCCGAGACACGGTGCGGGCTCACCCGGACCGGGTTGCGCTGCGTTGGCGCGATGGCGACGTGTGGCACGAGCTCACGTGGGCGCAGTACGCCGACCGGGCCTGTCGTCTTGCCGCGGCGCTCGACGGGATCGGCGTGGTGCGCGGTGAGCGCGTTGTGATGATGATGCGCAACCGGCACGAGTTCCACATCGCCGACATGGCAGTCGTGCTCACCGGTGCGACGCCCGTCTCGATCTACAATTCCTCGGCGCCCGAACAAGTGCAGTACCTGGCGTCGCACTGCGGTGCGGTTGTCGCGATCGTCGAGGACGTCGAGTACCTCGAGCGCGTCCTCAAGGTTCGCGATGACATCCCCACGCTTCAGCACCTCGCGATCATCGACGACGACGGCCGCGCGCCCGACGGAGTGCTCCGCTGGGACGCGCTGCTGGAGACGACGCCCGTCGACCTCGACACCGCGGCCGAGATCGCTCAGCCCGACGACCTGGCGACGATCATCTACACGTCGGGCACGACCGGGCCACCGAAGGGCGTGATGCTCGACCACGCGAACGTCGTCTGGACGGTCGAGAGCATCCTGGCGTGTTGGGTGGACCGGGATCCGCGCTTCAGCCGCATGGTCTCGTACCTCCCGATGGCCCACATCGCCGAACGGATGGTCTCGTACTACCAGGGGGTCGTCGGCGTGTTCGAGGTGACGACCTGCCCCGAGGCGGCCAAGCTCGGGTCGTATCTCACCGAGGTCAGGCCCGAGATCATGTTCGGCGTGCCCCGCATCTGGGAGAAGCTCCATGCCGGGGTCCTCGCGCTCGCGCGGGCGAACCCCGACCAGCAGGCGATGCTCGACGCCGCGCTCCCCGTCGGGGCTCGCGCCGCGGAGTACCGCGCCCGCGGCGAAGATCTGCCGGGCGATCTCGCGGCCGAGTACGAGCAGGCCGAGCCGGTGCTCGAGTACGTCCTGAACCTCCTCGGGCTCGACCAGGTCGTCTCCGCGATCAGTGGCGCGGCGCCGATCCCCCAGGAGGTGCTGCTCTTCTTCCGGGCGCTGGGCCTCGAGATGTCGGAGATCTACGGGCTGTCGGAGACGTCGGGCCCGATGACGTGGACACCGTTCCGCGTGCACGTCGGGACGGTCGGGCCACCGATCCCGGGCTGTGAGGTCAAGCTCGCCGACGACGGCGAGGTGCTGTCGCGCGGCGGGAACATCTTCCGCGGCTACCTCAATGATCCCGAGCGCACCGCCGAGGCACTCGACGCCGACGGTTGGTTCCAGAGTGGCGACATCGGTGAGTTCGACGCCGACGGCTACCTGAAGATCGTCGACCGCAAGAAGGAGCTCATCATCACCGCGGGCGGGAAGAACATCTCCCCTGCGAACCTCGAGGGGGCGCTGAAGTCGTTCCCGCTCGTCGGACAGGCGTGCGTCATCGGCGACAACCGCCCGTTCGTGTCGGCGCTGCTCGTCCTCGACCCCGAGGTCGCGCCGGCGTGGGCCGCGCACCAGGGGCTCGAGGGCAAGAGCCTCGTCGAGCTCGCGTCCGATCGAATCGTGCTCGACGAGATCGGGCGAAACGTCGACGCGGCGAACAAGCAGC
>JALHSW010000394.1 GCA_022865365.1 Acidimicrobiia bacterium
CATCATATTCAGCGGAAGTCCCTATCAGGGCATTGCCGACTACCACGACTACTTGGATGAGCTCGCTGTTCAGATGAGCGACATGCTCGACGACGAGGACGAGTACTGGGACGGCCTGTACTGGGATGACCTCTACGACGACCTCTGCCTGTCGCCGTTTCCCCCCCGCGAGCTCGAGACCCGCCTACGGCACCTGTTCTGGCGGACCGGCCGGGGGACGCGTCCGGAGATCGTCGAGTACGGCGAGCTCGTGCTGAACCTCGAGACGTACCAGGCCGCGCTCGACGACCGCCCGCTCGACCTCACATTCATGGAATACGAGCTGCTGAAGTTCTTCGCCACCCACCCCGGGAAGGCGTTCACCCGCGAGCAACTGCTCTCGAGGGTGTGGGGATACGAGTACTACGGCGGCGCCCGCACGGTTGATGTCCACGTGCGTCGCCTGCGGGCCAAGCTCGGCGAGGAGCATGCGAACCTGATCCAGACCGTGCGATCCGTCGGCTACCGCTTCGGCCAGTCCCGCCTGCGCTGAGCTCGATTCCGGCTGGGCCGTCCGCGTGGTGACGCGCTACGGGCCGGTGCCGACTGCGTCGGGCGATCCCTCGGCCCGGTGGTTGGCGTCGGCCACGGCGAAGAACCCGAAGACCGCGCTCCACACGGCGCCGCCGAGCATCACGCCGATCGGCACCACCAGCACCATCACCACCACGAACACGATCGCTCCGGCCATGCGCGGACGATAGCGCGGGACCGGCCGGCGGCCCTGTCGTGGCGTAACCCCGGGACCAATGGCGCGGTCGGACCATCTGGGGCACAGTGACCCCAACATTGGGCAATGGGGGATTTCTATGGACGACAAGAAGTACGAGAAGTGGGTCGTGCTCGGCGGCATCGTGTTCGTGGTGCTGGCAGTGATCGGCGCCTTCATGGCGGGCTCGCCGCCGAAGGTGTCGGATCCTGACGGCAAGATCATCAAGTTCACCAAGGACAACCAGGACGCCCTCAGGTGCGCGGCCTACCTCGCCGGCCTCAGCATGGTGGTCTTCCTGTTCTTCCTCGGCGCCGTCGGGTCACGTCTACGCCGAGCCGGCACCGGCAGTGGACGCCTCGCCGCCACCGCGGTCATGGGCGGGGTCGCGCTCGCGGCGATCGCCGGCGCGTCCAACGGAATCAGCGCGTACGGGGCGCTGCACCCGGGCGAGTCCGCGTTGACCTACCGTCTCACGACGGTCCTGTTCGGCTTCGTCGCGTTCGCCGCGGTGGTGTTCACCGAGGCGACATCGATCGTGATCGTGCGGACGAAGTTCCTCCCGGCGTGGCTCGGCTGGTTCGGCGGACTCGTCGCACTCCTGTGGCTCGTTGGCGCCGCCGCGGTCTCGACCGAGAACGACACCATCTTCACGGTCGGATTCGTCGCGTTCCTGGCCTGGGCGCTCTGGATCATCGCGCTCAGCGTGACGCTGTTCCGGACGACCGACAGCGCACCGGCCGCGTAGCGATCAGCGCCGCAGACGCCGGGCGGCGCGCGTCTCGAGAGCCGGGAAGGCCTCGGGACGCGCGCCGTCGGCGCGCGTGACCGCGTTCCACGTGGCAGCCGCCACCGCCGCGAACACCGCGTCCGATGAGCGGGCGAGGGGCGGTCCCGCGTCATCGACGACCGTCACCTCGATCGGAGGCGTGTCCTTGGCGCGGATGACGCCGAACGATCTGATCGTGAGATCGAGCACCTCGCCGGACTCCGGGTCCACCGTGAGTCCCTCGGTGAGAACCCAGCCCAGCGCCATGTGCGCCGCGCCGATGCAGTAGGAGCGCAGCACCACCTCGTCGAGTGGGTCGCCTGCGGCAACGCGCACCTCCAGGACGGCCACGGTTCCGGTCGCGGGATCCACCGTCACCCTGGCCCCGGCCGCCGCGCCGCTGTCCGGCTCCACCGCACACACGTCGAGCAGCACCGAGGCGGCGCGTCCGTCGCGAACGAGCAGGGACCGCTGGACGCCGGCTGCGTCGAGCGCGCCTTCCAGGAGCACGGTTCGTTCCGCGAGGGGAAACGAACGCAACGCGCCGGAGGTCGGCGGGCCGGGAGGGCGGGCCGAGACCCACTGCTCGACCCGGGTGTC
>JALHSW010000395.1 GCA_022865365.1 Acidimicrobiia bacterium
CCGCCGTTCGTAGTTGTCGGACGCGTTGCCCGTCACTTCCGACTCGGGCCGCTCGTACGCGCGGTACGACTCGGAGCGGTACCAGTCCATGTACGCGGCCGCGTCCGACTGCGCGATCTCCATTCGGGAGCCGTGTCCGGTCGCCCGCGCGCTCACGATGCCGGCGAGGATCCCGAACGCCCCGAAGAGCGGTCCGGCGTGGATCCCCATCGAGGGGTGCTCCGGGATGTAGCAGAAGCCGTCGTCGTCATAGGCCGGGTTCACGAGCCCGGCCCAGGTGTCGTACACGATCCCGTGGCTCGGCATGTCCTTGTAGGGGCCGGTCATCCCGTAGCCCGAGATCGTGATGAACACGATGGCGGGGTTCACCTCGCGCAGGCGGTCGTAGCCGAGGCCGCGTCGCTCGAGCGCGCCGGGCCGCATCGCCTCGACGACGGCGTCGGCGCCGCGCACCAGCTCCAGGAACACGTCGACCGCTTCGGGCGTACGCAGGTCGAGGGTGACGCTGCGCTTCCCGCGGTTGATGTGGAGGTGCATGAGCGAGTCGCCCTCCACGATCGGCCAGGTCATCTGCCGGATGTAGTCACCCTGGGGCGACTCGACCTTGATGACGTCGGCGCCGAGGTCGGCGAGATGCGTCGTGATCGCCGCGGGACCGAGTAGCGAGCACTCGATCACCCGGACTCCGTCGAGCAACCCCTGAACGTCGCTCACGTGTGCGCTCCTCGGTCGGTCAGGTCGCCTTGAGCGACATCTCCATGCCTGGGTGCAGGGTGCAGACGATCGCGTACGCGCCCGGCTTCTTGATGACGCGGGAGAACGTGCCCGACGACTGCACCTTGGACTTGAACTTCTGGGGGCCCTTCACGACCGTGACATCGTGGGCCGAGAAACCCTCCCACTTCCAGGTGACCTTGTCGCCGACCGCGAGGGTCACCTTCTTGGGCTTGAAGTAGTTGTCGTTGACCGTGACCTTCTTGGTGACCGGCGGTGCGGGGGTCGTCTGGGCGCCGATCGCGGGGGCGACGAGGCCGAAGCCGAGAGCGGCGACGAACGCCGCAACGGTGATACGAAGGCCTTTGCCGTGCATGGGGGTCTCCCTTCTCGGGTCGCGACGGTACTCATCGCGTCGCGCGTTCTCAGAACCAGGCGGCTCAGAAGAAGTAGATGAACACGACCTCGGCCACGCAGGCGGGACGCTCGGAGCCCTCGACCTCGAAGGTGAGGTCCTTGGTCACCCGGACCCCGTTGCCCTCGATCACCTCGGCCGTGGCGATGCGGACGCCGAGGCGCACGGCCGTTCCCACCGGCACCGGGGCGAGGTGCCGCACCTTGTTCGCGCCGACGCGGGACGTGAAGTCGGACGGCTCGCTGATGGTGATGCGCATGGGCAGAGCCTGTCACCGCTGGACGGCGGTGGCGCGCCTGCGGCACCCTTGCGCAACCCAGGAGGCCCCGTGACGCTCACGCTCGACCAGATCGACATCTACGACCCGAACGGCTACGTCGCGGCGACGCCGTACGACCGGTTCGCGCTGCTGCGCCGTGAACGCCCCGTGTTCCG
>JALHSW010000396.1 GCA_022865365.1 Acidimicrobiia bacterium
GTCCCCTTACTTCGGTGCTCCAACTGCGGTGATGCCGTGACCGACGACGACCCGGAGTGCCCCACCTGCGATTCCCCGATCGACTGGGGCGCCTCGGCACCGGCGCTTCGCTCGCTGAAGCAGAGCGGGGCTGGTTCGTAGGAGCGAACCTGCTGCAGGCCGGGCTGCGGCAACGAGCCCTCAGGCGCCGGTCGCTAGCCTGCGCCCCATGTCGGACCGTCCTGCTGATCCCCGCATCGCTCCCCTCGCACCGGAGGATCAGGACGACCAGGCCCGGGAGCTGCTCGCGGGGGCGGGCGCGCCCGGAGCCCCGGCTTCCAACATCTTCACGACGCTCGTGCGTCACCCCGGACTCTTTCGGAAGTGGTTGCCGTTCGGCGGCAAGCTGCTGGCCGGCAAGCTCGCCGCACGCGAGCGCGAGCTGCTGATCCTGCGCACCGGCTGGCACTGCCGATCGGAGTACGAGTGGGGACAACACGTGCTGATCGGGCACCACGCCGGATTGAGCGACAAGGAGATCAGCCGGATCAAGGACGGTCCCGACGCCCCCGGGTGGGACCCGTTCGATGCCGCGCTGCTCCGCGCCGCCGACGAGCTCCATGACAACGCCTGCATCACGGACGCGACCTGGGCCGTGCTCGCGGGTCGTTACGACCAACGCCGGCTGATCGAGCTGCCGATGCTCGTGGGCCACTACCACCTGGTGGCCTTCACGCTGAACTCGCTCGGTGTGCAGCGCGAGCCGGGAGTGCCCGGGTTCGACGGGTGACCAAGCCGCGCTCCGCCGTCTGCCGCATACCCTCACTGGATCCCGACCCTGCAGGCAGGCCCGACATGGGAGACGACGATGAGTGAAGCAGCCCAGCCGAGCGAGGCCCGGCGCGTCGCGCTCGTCGCGAACACCGACTTCTACGTCGGACCGCCGCTCGCGCGCCTGCTCGCCGAGCGCGGCCACGACCTCGTCGTCGGCGACCCTCAACCCGGGCTCGTCGAGGAGCTCGAGGCCCTGGGTGCGACCGTCGAGGTGGTCACGGGCGTCAAGGACCTCAGCGATCCCGTTGCGTCCGGGAAGCTCGTTGCCGCAGGCCTCGCGCGGTTCGGCCACCTCGACTCCGCGGCCGCGTTCTCCGGACGGGTCGTGACGGGACGCTTCCTGCAATCCTCGATCGACGACCTGCACAAGGTGGTCTCCGGGTGCCTCGAGGCGCCGTACCACTTCCTCAAGGCGGTGGTCCCGCCGATGGTCGAGCGAGGCGAGGGTCAGGTGCTCCTCGTCACGAGCGCATCGGGCGCGCGGGCCACCCCGGGCGCTCCGCTCTACTCATCGGTGCGGGCCGCGGCGAACCACCTCGTGCGCAACGTGGCCGACGAGGTCGCGCGCAACGGCGTTCAGGTCAACGCGGTCGGGACGAACTTCATGGACTTCCCCGAGTTCCTCCGCGCGACGGGCGCCACCGACCCCGTGGTGCGCGAGAAGATCGAAGCCGCGGTGCCCATGCGGCGCCTCGGCACCGTCGAAGAGTGCGCGGCGATGTGCGCCGTGTTCGTCGACGGCACGAGCCGCTTCGCCACCGGGCAGTTCGTCGCGTACGCCGGAGGGTGGGCATGACGCCCGGGATCCGTTGAGCACGGGAGCATCGGTCCGCAAGGAGATCCGGATCCGGCGCCCCGCGGCCGACGTGTGGGCGCGCATCGAGGACCCCGGCTGCATCCAGGACTGGTTCCCCGGCATCACCGCATCGACCGTCGACGGGACGAGCCGCGTCGTCATGCTCGGGTCGGGGTTCGCGATGCCCGAGGAGATCGTGACGTCGGACCCGCTCCTGCGGCGCTTCCAGTACCGGATCGACTTCCCGGTGTTCCGCAACCACCTGGGCACGATCGATGTCATCGACCTCGGCGACGAGACCTGCCTCGTCACCTACGCCACCGACGCCGACCCCCGCACCCTGGCGCTCGTGATCGGCGCCGCGACGGGCGACGCGCTCATCGAGCTGCGCGCCCAGATGGAGTCGGCCCCCGAAGAACGGGACACCTGATGGGACGCAAGATCCTGCTCGTCACCACCGACCAGCAGCGCTACGACACGCTGGGTTGCAACGGCGGCGCGCTGGCCCGCACGCCCGTCGTCGACGGCCTCGCGGCTACCGGCATCCGGTACGAGCGCGCGCATCCCCAGTCGGTCGTGTGCATGCCGTCGCGCTCGACGATCCTCACCGGCCAGTACCCGAGCACGCACGGCGTCTGGATGAACGGCGTACCCCTGCCGGTCGACGCGCCCTCCGTCGCCGCGCTCCTCCAACGCGCCGGGTACCGCACCGCGCTGGTCGGCAAGGCGCACTTCGAGCCCTACCTCGACTTCTTCGGCCGGTTCACCGAGAACGGGCTTGCGGCGTCGGGCCAGGAGACGAAACAGCAGCCGTGGTTCGACGGCACGACCGGCCCCCACCGCGGCTTCGAGCACCTCGAGTTCGCCACCCACGGCACCGCAGGGTCGTTGCACTACGGACGCTGGCTCGCCGAAGCACATCCCGAGGCCATGGGCATGTACTACTCGGCACTGAACGGGGAGCTCGAGGTCAACGCGGCCGGCGGCGGCGACACCGACGCGCCGCAGGTTCAGGCCAACCCGATCCCGCGCGGGTGGTACCACACCGACTGGGTCGCCGATCGCACGATCGCGTGGCTCGACTCTCTCGACGCCGGCGCCGACTGGTTCTGCTGGATGAGCTTCCCCGACCCGCACCACCCGTGGGATCCGCCCGAGTCCGAGATGGGCCGCATCGACTGGCGCGACGTGCCGCTCCCGGCCGGCTACCCGGAGTCGGCGGCCGAGCGCGAGCGGATCCTCGACGCCAAGCCGCGCCACTGGCGCCAGTGGTACGACGGGACGCTCGTGTCGAACTTCGAGGCCCCGAAAGACTGGGTGCCGGCCACGCTCCTTCCCGACCAGGTGCGCGAGGTGAACGCCCGCAACGCGGTGGAGTGCGAGCTCATCGACGAGGCGCTCGGGCGGGTCCTCGAGCGCATCTCGGCGCGCGGCTGGGACGACGACACCGATCTCGTGTTCACGACCGACCACGGCGAGCTCCAAGGCGACTTCGGCCTGTTGTTCAAGGGGCCGTACCACGTCGACGGGCTGATGCGCCTGCCCCTGATCTGGCGGCCGGCCCCGTCGACGGGTCTGGACCCGGCGGTCGTCACGGCGCCGGTGGGCCTCGTCGATCTCGCGCCCACGTTCTGCTCGGTCGCCGGGCTCGATGCGCCCGAGTGGATGCAGGGCGCGTCACTCCCCCTCGACGACACGGACGCGCGCGCTCGTGGCTTCGAGCGGGTGATCACCGAATGGGACAGCGAGCTGTTCGGTGTGGGCGTGCACCTGCGCACGATCACGCGCGATGGCTGGGTGTGCACCGCGTACGGTCCGGGGTTCGTGCACGACGGGACCGAGGGCGAGCTGTACCGCCTCGAGGACGACCCCCTCCAGCGCGAGAACCGCTGGGACGATCCCGCCGTTCGGTCCGTGCGCGACGACCTCGTCGCCGATCTCCGGGACCACCAGGCCCCCACTCGCGAGCCCCGGCTGGCGCTCGAGGCGCCGGTGTGAGCGTGACCCCCGACGCCGCGCTCGGGTACTGGCCGAGCCGCTGGCCCGCAGAGGACGGCGGCGCCCGCCGCACCCAGGCTCCCCGCTCCGGACGGGGGTTCGATGTCGGGCCCGGCGAAACACTCGCCGTCGTTTCGCGCGACGTACCCGCCGCGACGATGGTGGTACTGCGCGATCCGGGCGAGGCCTACCTGTTGCGCCATACCGGGGGCGACGACGCGGTCTCGTGGGTCGAACGCTTCGATCCCGAGTCGCTCGAACTGATCGAGCGCTCCCCCGACCTGCCCGGCGGCCCGGCCTGGCCCGGCGGCGTGGCCGCGCACGCGAACGGGTCGCTGTACGTCGTGTTCGGGCGCCATGCGCATCGCCTCGGCCCGGACACCGCGCCGATCGCCGCCCGAGCCCTCCCGCGCGAGCGCCCGTACAACAGCTTCGTCGTGCTGCCCGGCGGCTGCCTCGTCACCAAGGACTTCGGTGGCGCGCTCCCCGGCGGCGCGCCGCCGCCAACGGAGGCAACCGAGCTGCTCGTCCTCGAGCCGGAGGCGCTGGAGATCGTCGCGCGCCTCATCCTGCCCGAGCGCTCGATCGCGCGCCTCTCGGCCGACGGCGACGACATCTACGTCGTCGGCGACTCGACGCTGTTCCGCGTTCACTGGGACGGCACCACCCTCGCGCTCGACCGCGGGTTCGCGGCGCGGTACCGCACGCTGGAAGGTCAGACCTACGGCTGGGACGCGGTGATCGACGCGGGTGCCGCGTGGTTCCTCGACAACGGCGACGGTAGCGAGCGGTACGCGGGCACGTTTCGCGGTCAGGGGATCTCGAGCGCCCCGCTGCACCTCGTGCGGGTCGACCTCGCGACAGGCTCGGTCGGTCTCACCGAGATCTGCGGAGCACCCAACGGCGTGATCGCCAACCCGCCGGCAATCGATGCGCAGCGACGAATCGCGGTGGGCTACGACAGCGGCAACGGCGTGCTCGCGGCGTTCTCGTTCGCGGAACACCTCGCGGGAGACGGTGCCCTCGAGCCGCTCTGGACCCGATCGCAGGACCATGCGTGTCACCCGCTGCGCTTCCCCGACACCGGCGAGGTCGTGACGGGCGACTACGACGCCGAGCGCATGATGGACCAGGTCGTCGTGCTCGACGTCGAGACCGGTACCGAGATCGCACGCGCCGATACGGGCAGCCCGGTGCAGTCGGTGCTGTTCCCGTGTGCGGGCTTCGACCGCGACCTGTACCTTTGCTCGTTCACGACACTCACGCGGGTCCGGGTCGAGCGGTGAGCGATCGGAGGCCGAGCCTCCTGACAGGAGATGCGCCGATGATCGGTTCGAGGCGAGGGTTCATGTCGGTGGCCCTGGTTGTCGCGATTTCGGCGTTGGCGCTCACCACCCAGGCCGGCGCGCAGGCGCCCCGGGCAGCGACCAACGGGGCGGTCGAGTACGTCGGCGTCGTCACCGGTGTCGCGCCCTACATCGACGACGTTCCCCAGCCCGACGCGTACTTCATCGCCATCACCGTCAACAACGCGGGTGGGGTCGACGCGTACACCTGCGACGGATTCGGCGGTGTCGCGTCGTTCAGCGGCCTGTTGGATCAGGGCAAGGTCGCGCTGACATCGGACGACGGGCAGGCGCAGCTCACGGCGAGCGTCGCGGGCCGGAAGGCGACCGGCGAGCTCACGATCGAGGGGACGGCATACCCGTTCGGGTTGAAGCAGGCCAACGGCGTGGGTGGGCTCTACACGGTGGGCGTGA
>JALHSW010000397.1 GCA_022865365.1 Acidimicrobiia bacterium
CGACAAGGCCCCTCGGGCGGGCGGTGGGAGCGGGATCCCCAAGGCGCTGCGCGACATCCTCGACCAGATCCCGGGCGCGAGCCAGATCCCCGGGCTCGGCGGCTCGCACGGTGGTGGTGGTGGGGTCGCGCACAGCGACGACGCCGACTACCGGATGGCCGCGCGCACCGCGTTGCTCGGGATCGCAGCCTCGGTCGTGTTCGTGTTCCACGTCCGACGCGCCCGCAAGCTCGCGCCAGCCGACGGCTTCCCGCAGCAGGCCCCCGGGCGCGTCGCCCGGGCGGCGCTCTACGGCGCGTGCTTCGTCGCCGCGATCATCGTGATCGTCGCCGCGACCAAGGGCTTCTACGGGCTGTTCAAGGTCATCGCGCCGAGCACGTTCGGCTCCGGCAACGACGACGTCGTGCGCCAGCGCGGGATCTCCGACGTCATCTCGTTCGCGTTCCTCAGCCTCGGTGCCGCGTTCATCTTCGTGCGCTCGTGGCACTGGCTCCCCGAGCATCATCCGTCGCCCTGACGGAGCACGCCTGATCGTGCAGGCCTGATCCGGACGCCTGATCCGGCAGGCCTGACGGGGCGGCCTGGGCTACTCGGTGATCCCCTGGATGGCCTCGGCGAGTGCGCCGTTCGCGCCGGGGCCGGCGCCGGATGCCTGGGCGGCCATGAGCTTGGCCATGTCGCCCTGCACGCGCACCTTGCCCGCCATGAACGCCTGCATCCCTGCCTGCGGGTCGCCCGTGACGAACACCTCGCGGGCCGTCTCGTAGTCGGTCGTGAGCGTGAGGTCGGCGTCGTCGGCATGCCCGATGCCCCAGTGCACCCGCCCGTCCCTCGTCCCCATGTGCAGGTGGCGCTCGTCGCCGAACGGGGTGTCGGTGACGCTCACGTTCATCGTGATCGACGCCTGCGTCGGCACCTCGGCGCCGTGCACCTCGACGAGCTGCTCGACGACGGCGAACCACTCGTCGGACAGGAAGGGGTGCTTGGCCACGCGTGGACCTCGATTCGGGCGACGGGCGTTCGGGTTGTAGGCGGTCGGCTGCCGGTCGGGCGGATCGTAGTCGGGCCATCGGCCGGTACCCTCCACCCGTGTCCACTGCCAGCCGCACACACAATCGGGCCGAGCGCATTGACCGGCGCGAGCGAAAGGCGACGTGGAGGCACGCGCCACTCCGGATCGTGCGGTCCGAGTGCATCGCATGTGACGAGTGCGTCCGTGCGTGCCCGGCGGGCTTCGGTGCGATCTTCCGCCACGGTGTGACGCTCGTGATCGTGTCCGAGCTCTGCAGCGGCTGTGGCAAGTGCGTACCGGTGTGCCCGGTCGACTGCATCGTCGACGACCCGGCCTGGAGCGCGGCGCCCGAGGGGTGGTGGCGGCACGCGGGCGCCGCCGACGATCCCTACCAGCGGAGAACGACCGGACCCACCGCAGGGGTCCGCTCGTAGACCCGCCCGTAGACTCGCCAGCGTGGCTGAACCGATCACACGTGAAGAGGTCGAGCATGTGGCCCGCCTGGCTCGGCTCGCGCTCACCCCCGAAGAGGTCGAGCGCCTGACGGGCG
>JALHSW010000398.1 GCA_022865365.1 Acidimicrobiia bacterium
AGCGCGTGACGGCAGAGGCCGAGTTGCACACTGCGCAGGAGCGGTTCCGGGCGCTGGCCCGGCACGCGACCGACCTGGTCACGATCGTGAACGGGGAGGGACTGATCCGGTACGTGAGCCCTTCGGTCACCGCGCTCCTCGGCTACCAGCCATCAGAGCTCGAAGGCACGGAGGGGCGTGCGCTCGTCCATCCCGACGATCTCCCCCGATTCCTCGAGGTGCTCGACCCCCAACCCGGAGGGACCCTCGAACCGGTGCCGGTGGAATACCGGGTCCGGACCCACGACGGAGAATGGCGGGCCTTCGAGGGCGTCACGACGAATCTCCTCGACGAGCCGAGCGTCGCGGGCTTCGTCACGAACGCGCGTGACATCAGCGACCGGCGCGAAGCCGAGCGGGAGGCAGCTCGGCTGACCGAGGTGCTCGAGCGGAGCAACGAGGTCGTGGTGATCTCAGACCCTGCGGGCAAGGTCGTCTACGCGAACCAACGCGCGAAGGAATTCCTCGGCATCGGCGACGACCACGACGTCGGTGAGCTGTCGAGTGTCGAGTCCCGCGAGCGCCTTCGCGACGAGATCATGCCGCTCGTGCGAAGCCATGGGCTCTGGAACGGCGAGCTCACACTCCGCACGGCCGAAGGCGACGAGGTCCCGACGGTGGCGACGCTGCAGGGGCACCGTGAGCACGGCGATCTCGTGCTGATCTCGACGATCGCCCACGACATCACCGAGTTGAAGCGCGCCCAGCATCGCCTCGAGTACGAGGCGAGCCACGACGCGCTCACGGGCCTGCCCAACCGGGCGATGCTCCTCGAGGTCGGTGAGCAGGCGCTCGGGCGAGCGGCGCGTCACGGCACCATCACCGGGGTGCTGTTCCTCGATCTCGACGGCTTCAAGGAGATCAACGACGCGCTCGGGCACGACGCCGGCGATCGCGTACTGGTCGAGCTCGGTCGCAGCCTCCGCGTCGGGGTGCGCACCGGCGATCTCGTCGCCCGGCTCGGTGGCGACGAGTTCTGCGTGCTCTGCGAGGGCGTCGAGAGTGAGCAGGAGCTGCTCGATCTCGGTCAGCGGATCTGCGACGTCGTCGCGATTCCGACGCGCGTGCACGGGCGCGACATCCAGGTAGGAACGAGCGTGGGCATCGCCATCGACCGGGCCGGCAACGAGACGATCGGTGGGCTCGTCCGCAACGCCGACGTCGGGCTCTACCGGGCCAAGCGGGCCGGCGGCTCACGCGTCGCACTGTTCGACCCAACGCTCGAGAACGTCACCGACCTTCCTGGTGAACACGGCTAGTCGATCCAACCTTCGGCTTGGCCGAGGAGGTGCCGGCTGACGGCCAGACACCGGTCGAGCAGCTCGCACGACACCGCATCGCCCTCGCGGATGCGGAGCAGCGAGACCTGCTGATGTGCGACGACGCGAAGGGAGCGCTGGGGTGCCTCCGTAGCGTCGGGGATGGAGTCGATCGCCGACACCTCGAGCGGGAGGTCAGGCCCGCCGACTCCGGCCAGCTCGGTCGCCGCGACGAGGAGATCCGGGCCCCGCGGGAGCGGTGGCAGGCCCCACGTGAAGTTGAGGGGGAAGCGGTATTCGTCGAGCGGGTCCTCGCCGTCGGGCAGCATCATCACCATGTCCTCGAACCCCAGCAGCACGCGCGGATCGATCTCGAGGGAGAGGTAGAGATCGACGGGACCGTCGCACCCCTCCTCGGGGTGCGCGTCGACCTCCCAGGTCTGTCGCAGCGAGTAGCTCTCGACGAAGTGGCGCTCGTCGTGGACATGGAACCCGTGCTCGACCGCATGATCCTTGAGATCAGCGACGAACCCGGGGACGTCGATCACGGCCACCCTGATCGCCTCCTCTACGACTCGCCTGATGAGGCGCCTGACGGGGTGCCTGCTGGAGCGCCTGACGGGCTCGGCACGCGGGCTACGACACGGAGCCCTTCGGCGAGGGTACGGAACGCGCGACCCCGATGCGACACCGCGTGCTTCTCGGGCGGGCTGAGCTCGGCGAACGTCCGCCCATCGCACTCGTCCGGCACGAAGACGGCGTCGTATCCGAAGCCACCGTCACCGCGTGGTGAGGACGCGATGGTCCCTTCGACCGTCCCGATCGCCGCGACCTCCCGGCCGTCGGGCCACCGGGCGATCGCCACGGTCGCGAATCGTGCGGTGCGGGCCGAGCCTTCGATGCCAACGAGTCGACGCAAGAGCTTCTCGACGTTATCGGCGTAGGTTGCACCCTCACCGGCGAAGCGTGCCGAGTGCACACCGGGCGCACCGCCCAGTGCATCGACCTCCAGGCCCGTGTCATCCGCGATCGCCGGTCGACCGGTGGCATCGCAGATCGCCTGCGCCTTGATCCGAGCGTTCTCCTCGAGCGTCGCACCGGTCTCGTGGACATCGGGCAACGACGGATCACGCGGCTCGATCTCGATGCCTTCGCCCGCCGCGCTCAACACCTCGACGATCTCTCGTGCTTTGTCGGGGTTCGCCGTGGCGAGCACGAAGTGCAACGTGCTCATGAGGGACGCGGCGCCGGAGGTTCTTCGAGCAACCTACGCTGGAGGTCGAACAGCTCACCGATCCCAGCATCGGCCAGTGCCAGGAGTGCGTCGAGCTCGGTGCGACTGAACGGCAGGCCCTCGGCAGTGCCCTGCACTTCGATGAAGCGTCCCGATCCCGTCATCACGACGTTCATGTCGACTTCGGCGCGCACATCTTCGGAATAGTCGAGATCGAGATAGGGCACCGCGTCGACGACACCCACTGAGATCGCAGCACACGCATCGGTGATCGGATGCGCGGTGAGTGTGCCCGACCCCACGAGGCGCGAGCACGCATCGTGCAGCGCCAGGTAGCCACCGGTGATCGAGGCCGTACGAGTGCCGCCGTCGGCCTGCAGCACATCGCAGTCGACGGTGATCTGCACTTCACCCATCGTCTTCACGTCGGTGACGGCGCGGAGCGAGCGACCGATGAGCCGCTGGATCTCCTGCGTGCGTCCGGACTGCTTCCCCTTCGCGGCCTCGCGCCCAACCCTCTCGGGAGACGAGCCGGGGAGCATCGAGTACTCCGCCGTCACCCAACCCTTACCCGTGCCGCGCAGCCACGGCGGGACGCGCTCCTCCACCGACGCCGTGCACAGCACACGCGTCCGACCGAACTCGACGAGCACCGACCCTGCCGCGAACTCCGTGTAGTCGCGCGTGAACGCTACGACGCGCAGGTGATCGGGTTCGCGCCCGTCGCGGCGAGTGCCCATCGTTGATGCTCCTCAGATCTGGGTGACGAGATGCGGCGCGGCGAGGTTCACGGAGTCGCCGTACGCCTCGGACCCCTCGGCGACCGCGCGGTACGGGTCGAGACGGGGCCAGAGATGCGTGAGCATGAGACGCCGCGCCCCGGCCTCACGCGCCGCGAGCCCGGCCTCGCGCGCCGACAGGTGGATCTCCGCCGGCTTGTTGCCGTGCTCGTACGTCGCCTCGGAGAGCACGAGGTCGGCACCGGGAGCGAACGCGCTGACGTCCCAACCGGGACCGGTGTCGGACGTGTAGATCAGCCGCTTGCCGTCGGCACTCGCCTCGACCGCGTAGGTCGGCGGCGGATGGTCGGTGCGCGAGAAACGCAGATCGATGCCCCCGACGTTCACGCGCTCGGTCTCGTCGATCGGTTGCCACGCGAACGCATCGCCCCAGTCACCGCCGACGAGCTGTCCCAGGTGTTCGGCCAAGCCGTCGGGAGCGAACACCGGAAGACCTTCCCGCTCGAGGCCGTAGCGAGTGAGCACGTGCAGGCCGTAGACGTCGACGCAATGGTCGGGGTGCTCGTGCGTGATGACGACCGCGGTGAGATCCTCGGCATCGATGTGCTGTTGCAGGTGGCCGAAGGTGCCGTTGCCGCAATCCATCCAGATGTTCGTGTCCCCGGACCGGACGAGGTACCCGCTGCACGCGCCGCCCTTCGGACCCCCGTACGAGCCCGAGCAGCCGAGGACCGTCAGCTCCATGACCAGGCCTCGACCTCCTCGACCTCGGGGCCGAGAAAGCGCGCTCCGAGGTGGCGGAACGTCATGACGTCTCCGCTCGTGAGAAACCGGTGTGGGGCGGGTGACGGGGCGGGTGACGGCGCAGGCGAAGCACAGGCCGGCGGCTCCGCACCGACACGTTCCACACCCAGGAGCTCACGGACGGCAAATGCCGTCTCGTCAGCGCTCGACACCAGCACGACCTCTCGCCCCATCACGTCTCCGATGGTACGGGCCAGCAGGGGGTAATGGGTACACCCGAGCACCAGGGTGTCGACATCGGCGGCGAGGAGTGGGGCCAGCAGCCGCTCCGCCAGCACATGCACCTGCTCGGAGTCGACGTCGCCTGCTTCGACGAACTCGACGAAGCCCGGGCACGCCACACAGGTGAGCTCGACGTCACCAGCCAGATCCTCTGCGACGCGCCGGTACGCCCCCGACGCGACGGTACCGATGGTTCCGATGACCCCGATGCGACCGTTGCGCGTCGCACGTCGCGCAGCACGCACGCCGGGCTCGATGACGCCCACGACCGGTACGGGGAGCCGGTCCTGGAGCGCGTCGAGCGCGGCTGCGGCCGCGCTGTTGCACGCGACGACCAGCAGGCGTGCACCGCGATCGACCAGCAGGTCACCGATCTCGATCGCGTACCGGAGGACCTCCTCGGCCGGCTTGGGCCCGTAGGGAAAGCGCCCGGTGTCGCCGAAGTACACGATCGGCTCCTCGGGCACGAGATCAATCAACGAGCGCATCACCGTGAGGCCACCCAGCCCTGAATCGAACACCCCGATCGGCGTGCTCACGGTGCCCCAGTCATTGGGGACCCGCTCACTGGGGACCGGTCCCAACCGCGGCGCGGGTCAGCCGGTCGACGACCGCGGCACCGACCCCGTCCGGCGGCGGCGCGACCACGAGCAGGACGTCGACGCCGGCGCGGTCGGCGTCCCGAAGGCGCGTGTACAGCACCCGGGCGAAGTCGTCGACGTCGACTGGCGGATCGAGCACGGCGAGGGCTGCGGGAAGCTCCGCGAGCACCGGTGCGAGCATCAGCAGCGCGACACGGTCTCCCGAGGCGAGCAGGCTTGATGCCTGTAGCGAGACCACGCGCCGCTCGACGACCATGACGCGCGCCGCGGGCGCATAGTGGCCGGGAAGCGTCCCGGGTGCGGCCGTCGTGCCCGCGATGCGCAGCTCGACCGACGCACCGACGACGTCCTCGATCCCCGCCTGGGCCACGCCACCGAGGCGGAGGATCGCAGGAGCCGCGCCCGTACAGTCGACGATGGTCGACTCGATGCCGACACGACACGGGCCGCCGTCGAGGATCAGATCGACGTCGTCACCGAGATCGGCACGCACGTCGGCGGCCGTGGTCGGGCTCACCTTCCCGAATCGATTC
>JALHSW010000399.1 GCA_022865365.1 Acidimicrobiia bacterium
GAGCTCGAGCGTCGCGACCATCACTGCCGGTATCCGGGATGCGAGCACACGCTTGGCCTGCAGAACCACCACATCGACCCGGTCGGCTGGGGCGGCCGCACGAGCCGCAAGCTCGTCGTCCGCCTGTGTCCACGGCACCACCCGCGGATGGAACCCCACGGCACCGAGCGTCTCGTCGGCGATCCCGACCTTCCCGACGGGCTCCGCGTCGTCGCGGTCGCCAAGCGCGAACAGGCCGGGCCGGCACCCTGATCCCGATCGGTGTCCGCGCGCCACCAGTCACATCGTGGGTCCCAACCTTCCCCCGCTGGGTCCCGACTTCCCCGACCGAACCTTGACAACTGAAGAGCAGCGCGTCTCGAGGCGGCTGGCTCGGTCAGTCGTGCGCGCTCAGCCGTACGCGGGACGTGGAAGGCCGGTCACGCCGACCTCGGCAGTCCAGCCGAGGCGATCGTGGCGGGAGCCATCGCACGCGATGAGCTCGAAGACGTCCGCACGCCAGACGTAGATCGCGTCCTGGTCGAAGCGCGTGGCGAGGCGCAGCGCGTCGGTGGGATCGGCGTCGAGGAGGAGCACGCCGTCCTCGGTGTGCGAGCCGGCCGGGTCGCCGCCGACGGCGGGAAGCCAGTGCCAGCCGTGCTGCGCGACATCGTCGAGCAGGGCGCAGTGGAGGCGTTCGTTCTCGACGGCATCGATGATCGGTCCACCGGGGTTGTGGGCCGTGACGAAGGCCCCCGGGAGCGCGAGCGGAAATGTCCCCTCGAGGAGGAGTCCGGGACGCGGCGCGACCGACACGGGTGGCCCGTCGTCAGGCCAGTAGGTGAAGCCCGCGACCGCGTAGTCGTCCCAGTGATCTGTCCCACGGGAATCCTCGATCATCGGACCCCGATCGCGGGAGAGGGAAAGTGCTGGTTCAGATCGCGCGCTCGTTGTTCTCCCAGTACGGGTCGCGGAGCTTGCGCTTGTAGAGCTTGCCGTTGGGGTCGCGCGGCATCTCGGTGGTGAAGTCGATCGAGCGGGGCCGCTTGAACTTCGCGAGCCGCTCCACCGACCACGCGAGGATCTCGGCTTCGAGCTCGTCGCTCCCTGTCACGCCTTCGATCGGCTCGACGACAGCCTTGACCTCTTCGCCCCAGTCCGGGTGGGGGATGCCGAAGACCGCGACGTCGGCGACCTTCGGGTGCATGATCAGCTCGCTCTCGATCTCGGCCGGGTAGATGTTGGCGCCGCCCGAGATGATCATGTCGATCTTGCGGTCCGACAGGAACAGCCAGCCGTCGGGATCGAGGAAGCCGACGTCGCCGACGGTGAAGTACTTCCCCTGGCGCGACTTGTCCGTCTTCTCCTTGTCCTTGAAGTACTCGAAGTTGCCCGTCATCATGTGCATGTAGACGGTGCCGATCTCGCCGGACGGGAGCTCGTTTCCGTCGTCGTCGAGGATCACGATCTCCGAGATCGGCCACGCGCGTCCGACGGTCCCCGGGTGCTCGAGCCACTCCGGCGCGAACACGATCGTGCCGCCCCCTTCGCTCGCCGCGTAGTACTCGTCGATGACCGGGCCCCACCACTCGATCATCTGGCGCTTCACGTCGGGCGGGCACGGGGCCGCGGCGTGCACCATGTGACGCAGCGACGACACGTCGTACTTCGGTCGCTCGTCCTCGGGAACGCCGAGCAGTCGCACGAACTGCGTCGGCACCATATGCGTGTTCGTCACCTTGTACTTGTCGATCAGATGCAGCATCTGCTGGGGCGTCCACTTGTCCATCACGACGAGCGTGTGCCCGATGTGGATCGCGGAGCCCGCGAACACGAGCACCGCGGTGTGGTACAGCGGCGATCCGACGATGTGCACGTTGTCGTCGAACGGCTGGAGCCCGAACATGAAGAGCATGCCGCCGAACCCGTTGCCGCCGGCCTCCGGGTCGACGTCGGGGAGCTTGCGGCGAACGCCCTTGGGCTTTCCGGTCGTGCCCGAGGTGTAGTTCATCACCATGCCGGTGCTGCGGTGCTCGGGCGCGGTGGTCGGCTGGTCGGCCTTGAGCTCGTCGTAGGAGCGGAAACCCGGGATGGCCCCGGCGACGGCGAAGCGACCCTCGGCGGGGAAGTCGATCTCGTCCGCGGCGGCGGTCGCGTGCTCGGCGAAGCGGGCGTCCGCGACGAACGCCTTGGCCTCGCAGTCCGCCACGATGTAGGCGATCTCCGGTCCCACGAGGTGCCAGTTGATCGGAACGAGGTAGAAGCCCGCCTGGGTCACCGCGAGGAACAGCTCGAACACCTCGGCCCGGTTCGGCAGCAGCATCGCCACCGCGTCCCCCTCCCGGAGGCCGAGCGTGCGCAGGCCGTGTACGAGCTGGTTGCACGACGCCAGCAGCTCGCCGGCGGAGATCTCACCCTCGTCGGGGTCGACGAGGGCGAGGTGGTCGGGGTTGGCCTCGGCGATCTTCCAGAAGCCCAGGGGCGTGGTCTCGGTGTCGGTCTCGGTCGTGGCCATGGAACCTGTTCTAGCGCGGCGGACCCCGGTACGCGCACACGTGCGGTCGGGACCTTCGCCTCTGGGCGCTCGTCTCGGTCCGGAGGATGGTGTCGCCATGGATCCCGACGCGACCCAGCCGGGCACGGACCCGACGCTCGCCGACGGGCCGGTCGTGCCCACCCCCGGGGAACCGCCGACGGCGCCGCCCGAGCACCACCGCCGGCGCTGGGCCGCGGTGTTCGCGGTCGCGTTGGCGATCGTGCTGGTCGTCGTGCTCCTTGCCGCGCTGCGCAACCGCCGCGAGGATCGGGCGGTGCGCTCGGGCGAGTCGGCGACCGCGACGTCGGCGGGATCGGCCGCGCCGACGGCCGCGCCTGCGGAGGCCGAGAACAACGGCGGGTCGGGCGACGGGGGGGAGTCCGACGGCGGTGCGGGGCCGCTGCGCGCACCGACGATTGCCGGTGTCGACGTGGCCTGCGAGCAGATCGTGCCCATCGACCGGCCGCCGTGCTCGGTGACGGTGCGCTGGGTCGACAACGCGACCGACGAATCGGGCTACCGCGTCGAGGTCGCCTCCCGGATCAGCGGGAACATCAGGCTGGACATGGCCCCCGACTCGACGATCTACAACCGCCTGTTCGAGCTCGATGACTCGATCTGCGTCACCGTCGTCGCCCGGCGCGGCGAGGAGACCGCGGCCTCGAGCGAGGAGTGCGCCTCGACGGTGTTGAATTGAGCGTCAGGCGCGGGCGGCCTCGATCTCGCCCGTCGCGATCTTCTTGGCCCAGCGGTAGTCGGGCTTGCCCACGGGCGTGCACGGGATCTCCCCGGTCACGTGGAGTTGGCGCGGGACCTTGTACCCGGCGAGCTTCGTGCGACAGAACTTCTCGATGTCGTCCAGCGTCGGCTCGGGGCCGGCGCGCGCGGTGATGATCGCCGCGACGCGCTCGACGAAGCGTTCATCGGGCACACCGACGACCACGGCGTCGAACACCTGCGGGTGGGCCTTGAGCACGGCCTCGACCTCTTCGACGTAGACCTTCTCGCCACCGGTGTTGATGCAGACCGAGCCCCGCCCCAGGAGCGCGAGCGTCCCGTCGGGGTTGATGGTGGCGAAGTCACCGGGGACGACCCACCGCACCCCGTCGGGGTCGACGACGAACGTCGCGGCTGTCTTGGCCTCGTCCTTGAAGTACCCGAGGGGGATGTGGCCCCGGCGTGCGAGCAGGCCGATATCTCCTGATCCCGGTGCTACGGGTCGCAGGTCCTCGCCGAGCACGTTCACGACGTCGCTGATCGTGAATTTCGGGCCGGCGGCCGGACCGCCGAAATCCATCACGGTCCCGGCTGCACCGGTCTCGGAGGCCCCGAACGAGTCGGCGATGAACGCGCCGGGCAGACGCGTCCGCAACTCCTCCTTCACGGCCTTGGACATGATGGCCCCGCCCGAGCCGATGACCACAAGGTTCGGGAGGTCGTAGTGCGCTTCGGGGTCGGCCAGCGCGTCGGCGATCGGGCGGGCCATCGCGTCACCCACGACCATGATCGAGTGGGCTCCTTCGCGCTCGGCCGTGCGCAGCACCTCCTCGCCGCTGTAGTGGTGAGCGCTGTTGAGGATGACCGTGTTCCCGCCGAAGAAGCTGATGAACGTGGTCCATTGGCCGCCACCGTGCATCATCGGTGCGTTCACGATCCCGACCGTTGCCTCGGCGTCGGGCTTCACGCGTTCGGCCAGCTCCTCGGGCGTGGTGATCGGCGCCATGCCGAAGCCGCCCCCACCGAGCGCGGCGAAGAAGATGTCCTCCTGGCGCCAGAGCACGCCCTTGGGCATTCCGGTCGTGCCGCCGGTGTAGAGGACGTAGAGGTCGTCGGGGGAGCGGGGGCCGAAGTCGCGGATCGGCGCAGCTGCCGCGAGCGCGTCCTCGTATGCCACGGCGCCGAGCTCGGCGATCGCCTTGTCCAGCAAATCCTCCCCCTCGTCCGCATCTCGCCCCCCTTCCTTCGAGCGGGAGGTGGAGTCGGAGGCGGAGCTCGAGCGGGAGCTGGAGTGGGAGGCGGAGGAGTCGCGGGATGCGTCGTCGAGGACGATGAAGTGACGCAGCCTGGGTGCGTCCCGGCGGACCTCGGCGACCAGCGGCGCGAACGACCGCTCGAAGATCACCGCCGCCGCGTCGGAGTTCTCGAGGATGTGGCGCAGCTCGTCGGCCACGTAGCGATAGTTCACGTTGATCACGGCCGCCCGGGCCTTGTAGATCCCGAGCTCAGCCTCGAGCCACTCCGCTCGGTTCCACGAGTACACGGCGACGTGCTCACCCGGCTCGATGCCGGCGTCGATCAGGTGGTGCGCCAGGCGGTTCGCTCGTTCGTCGAGCTCGCCGTAGCTGCGCCGGGCGTCTCCGGCGATCAGCGCCAAGCGGTCCGGAATGGTGTCGGCGACGATCTCGAAGAGGTCGGCGAGGTTGAACTCCACGGGGATCGAGTAGAACACGTTCCTGTCGGGCCCGGCAAGGCAGGTCCAGCGGGCCCGACCGGCAGATCAGACCCGGCCGGGCCCGCGCGAGCAGGCAGTGGGAAACGGGCAGCAGGAACGGGGAATCGGACATTGGAAGCAGGAAACAGGACCGGACTCCTCGATGGACGCGTCGCGATCGTGTCGGGGATCGGCCCGGGGATGGGCCGGGCGATCGCGCTCGAGCTCGCCCGGGCGGGAGCCGACCTGGCGCTCGGCGCTCGGCGGGAGGCGTCGTGGGCGCCGGTCGCGGCGGAGGTCGAGGCTCTCGGGCGTCGCGCCATCGGGGTGTCGACCGACATCACCGAGCCGGACCAGTGCAGGCGCTTGGTGGAGGCGGCCGCGACCGATTTCGGGCGGCTCGACGTGCTCGTGAACAACGCGTTCGCCGAGGAGGACTGGCACGTGCCGTTCGACGGGTTCGACCCGGCCCGGTGGCGCCAGCCGATCGACGTGAACGTCTTCGGAACCCTCTCGTTGAGCCAGGCCGCGGTTCCACACCTGCGCGCGACGGGCGGCGGATCCATCGTGATGATCACGACGCTCTCGGTGCGCAACCCCATCCCACTGCTCGCCGGCTACGCGGCGTCCAAGCGTGCGCTCACGACCGCGTCGCACGTGCTCGCGAAGGAGCTCGGACCGCACAAGATCCGGGTGAACTGCGTCGCGCCCGGGCACATCCGCGGCGGCTCGCTTGACGAGTACTTTGCCTGGGTCGCCGATCAGCGCGGGATCACCCCCGAAGCCGTCGCCGATGAGATCGCAGCCCAGAACCCGCTACATCACCTCGCGAGCCCGGAGGAGATCGCCCCCGCCGTGCTCTTCTTCGCGTCCGACCTGTCGAGGGTCATCACCGGCCAGACTCTCGACGTCAACTGTGGCCGATCCTGCAATTGATTCCAACTTTCGCAACCGCACTGGACCGACCTGCCCGACATGGCACGATTGGAGAGGAACAAGATGCTCCTGAAGGACAAGCGCTGCATCGTGTCGGGAGTGGGTCCCGGGCTCGGCAAGGAGATCGCGCTCGCGTTCGCACGCGAAGGCGCTGACGTCGCGTTGGGCGCACGCACGGAGTCGTACCTCGAGGAAGTGAAGAACGAGGTCGAGGCGCTCGGACGACGCGCCGTGTTCGCGCGCACCGACATCACCGATCAGGCGCAGTGCGACGGGCTGGCCAAGGCGTGCGTCGACCGGTTCGGCGGCATCGACGTGCTGGTGCACAATGCCTTCGCGCCCGACGTCTTCCAGCTGTTCGAAGACGTCGACCTCGCGGCGTGGCGTCAGATCATGGACGTCAACCTCTTCGGGAGCTTGCAGCTCACGAAGTCGGTGATCCCGACCATGAAGGCCCAGGGCGGTGGATCGATCGTCTTCGTCAACTCGATGATCATCCGCAAGGTGCTGCCACTTCAGGGTGGCTACACGACATCCAAGGGTGCGCTCATGACCGCGGCCCAGGTGCTCGCGAAGGAGCTGGGGCCGTACAAGATCCGGGTGAACTCGATCGTCCCCGGGTGGATGTGGGGTCCGTCGGTCGAGGGCTACTTCAAGATGATGGAGCGCCAGACCGGCAAGTCGGTGCAGGAGTCCTACGACGAGATCGCGTCCCAGATCACGCTCGGCGAGATCCCGCCTGACGACGACTGTGCGAACGCCGCGGTGTTCTTCGCATCCGACATGTCGAGCGTGATCACCGGTCAGGCGCTTGACGTGAACGGTGGCGAGGTCTTCCACTAGTCCGGATTCCCGAGGAGATCCGGTTTCCCGAGGCGAGATCCGGTTTCCCGAGGCGAGGTCCGGTTTCCCAAGGCGAGATCCGGTTTCCCAAGGCGAGAGGAGGAGGGCTGTGCTCGGCATCGAAGGCGCGTCTGCGGCGCTCGATGCCGCGGCCGCGTGGCTCGGGGAGCGCCTCGGCGTCGACGGGCCGGTGCTGCTCCGGGAGCGCGCCGCGATCCTGGGCATCGAGGCGCAGGGCACGACCTCGGCCGGGGGCACGTGCCGGCTGCTGCGCGCGGGAGACGGCTCGTGGGTGGCCCTGAACCTCGCACGGCGCGACGACGCCGAGCTGCTCGCCGCGTGGATGGGACACGAGTGGGACGGGCCGCCGTGGGAAGCGGTCGAAGCTCACCTTGCCACCACCGGCGCGCGCGCCGCGGTCGAGCGTGCGCAGCTCCTCGGGATCCCCGCGGCCGAGGCTGTGCCGTCCCGTGCCGTGCCGTCTGGTGCGGGTCGCGCGCGGCCGGTCACGATCGTTCGCGCCCGTGCGGGCTCCGACGATCGGACGGCTCGCGTCCCCTTCGTGCTGGACCTCGCCGCGCTCTGGGCGGGGCCGTTGTGCACGCGGCTCCTGGGCGCACGGGGTGCTCGCGTCGTGAAGGTCGAGCTCGCCGGGCGTCCCGACAGTGCGCGCGCCGGCGATCCCGGGTTCTGGCGGTTGCTCAACGCCGGCAAGGAAGAGGTCATGCTCGACCCCAACCAGGCCGATGGGCGCGCCGAGCTGACGACGCTCCTGGACGCGGCTGACGTCGTGGTCACGGCCTCACGCCCGCGAGCGATCGACCGTCTCGGCTTGGATCTCGAGCGGCGGGTCCAGGAGCAGGGCCTGGTGTGGGCGTCCATCACCGGGTACGGCTACGCGGGCGAGTGGCGCGACCGGGTCGCGTTCGGTGACGACGCCGCCGTCGCGGGCGGACTTGCGGTCGCCGCGGGTGGTCGTGACGCACCGGTCTTCGTCGGTGATGCCCCGGCGGATCCCCTGGCCGGGATGCATGCAGCCCTGGCGGTGAGCCGGTGTCTCGACGAACAGCGGGGCGCCTTCGTCGACGTCTCGATGCGCGACGCCGTGCGCGACGCGGTGGGTGACGCGGCCGCGGGTGGCGCCGCTACGCTGCAATGGCCCGATCCTGGCGCCACTGACCCTGGCGCCACTAACCCAGGCGCCACTGAGAGAAGGGACGCGTGATGGCACGTCTCGATCTGCCGCCGAGCACCGGGCCCGACGAGCAACCCGAGATCATGCGCGTCTGGGGTCTGCGACCGGAGCTCGGGGGGCCGGTCGCGGCGCTCTCGGCCGCGGTGTACCAGGAGAGCAAGCTGCCGCCGCGGGTGCGGGAAGCCGTTCGGATGCGAATCGCGCAGATCAACGACTGCCCCATCTGACTGGGGTGGCGGATC
>JALHSW010000400.1 GCA_022865365.1 Acidimicrobiia bacterium
CCCTGGTCGTGAAACCACCCGTCGTGACCCCACCCGTCGTGACCCCACCCGTCGTGACCCCACCGGCTGTCATCGTGCCTGATCCCCCCAAGAAGCCGGACGCTCTGGTGGTCATCTCGGCCGAAGGCGTCACGGTCAAGGGCGCGATCGCGATCCGGGAGATCTCGAACGTCGTACGCCGGGCCTTCGTGGCCGGGGAAGCGGTCCACGTCGCCGGCCGTGCGCCGGCCGGCTGCCTCCCGAAGCTGCACCTCGACGGGAAGGTGATCGGGGCGATCGCGACACAGCGTGACGGGGCCTTCGACCTCGAGTTCGCGACCCGCGACCTCGCGGCCGGAAACCACCTCGCCGAGGTCTTCTGCACCAGCCCAGCGGCGCTGCTCCTGCGCAAGATCTTCTGGGTCGCCGCCCCGCAGAGCAGCTCGAACGTGTTCGCGATCGTGCTCGTGTCGCTGCTCGTCGTGTACGCGATCGGCTGGGTCGGCCTCCGGACGCTCGCCGGCACGACCGTCGGGGTCGGGCGGGCGGGCCGCGACGCCTCGGGCTGATCCTTGTCCCGGAGGCCGGACCACGTCGGCGCCGCCCCAGCATCATCCGTCGTTCGCTCGGTGCGGGGTGTGCTGCTCGTCGGTGTCCTCGCGATCGTGGGCTTCGGAACCTTGGCGCCCGCGTCGGCCCTCTCGGATCACCAGCAGCGGTCCGGCGTGAGCTTCGCCGCCGCCCTCGACGGTCAGCGTCTCGATCTCTCGTCTTCGGGTGACCCGATCGTGCTCGACCCCGACCGCGTGTCGACGCTGGCGCTCGTGATGCGCAACAACACCGACCAGCCACTCACCGTGCGCCAGGTTCAGTTGCGGGGCAAGGCGTTCGGGCTCACGCTCCTCGCCTACGACGTGACCATCAACGCCAAGATCGCGCCCGGTGAGCGCACGAAGGTCGACGTCCCCGTCGAGTTCGTCGACCTGGGTCAGCAGGCCGACGGCCTCCTGCCCGCGACGATCCGGCTGATCGACCCGGACCGCAACCAGCTCGCGTCCCGCGACTTCACCGTCGACGTGCGCGGTTCGGCGACGTCGCTCATGGCGGTCTTCACCCTGGTCGTCGCCATCGCGACCGGTGCGAGCATCGTGGTGATCTGGATCGCGGTCGGCCGGCGGCGCCTTCCGCGCAACCGGTGGCGGCGCGGCCTGCGCTTCGGTCTCGTCGGCGTCGGCGTCGGCGTAACCCTCACGCTGTTCCTCGCCCTGCTGCTGCTCGTCACGCCCACGGGTTCGGTGTGGATCCCGCTCCTGCTCGTCCCGACCATAGGGGCGTTCCTCCTGGGCTGGTTCTCACCCGGCCCACTCGGCGACGACGAGGACGAGACCGAGGTCGAGGACTGGATGCGCGAGACCGTCTCGGATTCGGCCTGAACCGGCCTTCGCGAGAACGCGGACCGCCCTCCCACACCCTCCTGCTCACCAGGCTTCGCTATCGAGCGACGCGGATCGACGAGTGGGTCTCAGCTCAGAAGATCGGCGGCGTGGCGAAGAGCATGCTCGGCGTCCGCGACGATGCTCCGCACGATCTCGGCTGCGGGCGCGACGTCGCCAATCAGTCCACAGCTTTGGCCGCCGAAGACGAGCAGCTCCTCGAGCCGCCCCTCCTGCGCGGCGCGCGTGATCTCTGCCAAGACCTCACTGGGGTCGCCTCGCAACTCGTCGCGCCGTTGTTCGCACCGATCGGTGAACGCGTTCCGATACGCGCGCAGCCGGGTGCGATAGCCGAGGGCTCCGGGGTTGGGCCTGATGTCATTCATGAAGTCGACCTGAACCCAATCCTCGGACGCCGAGGACACGATCGCGTCCTTCCAGATCTGACCCACCGGCGCCTCCTCCGACGCGAGCAAGCGACTGCCGATGTTCACCCCCGCAGCACCGAGCACCAGGGCCGCAGCCAGACCGCGTCCGTCCCCGATGCCGCCTGCCGCGACGACGGGCACGGGTACTGCATCGACGACCTGGGGCACGAGCGCGAGCGTGGTGACGCCGCCCCCATAACCCCCGGCCTCGCCGCCCTGGGCGACGATGATGTCCGCACCGTGGCTGACCGCTCCACGGGCCTGCTCCACAGAGTGCACCTGCTGCATGACGAGGCTTCCGACATCGTGGACGCGTTTCATCAGCTCGCCGGCATCGTCGAGCGCGAACGACACCACGGTAGGCGCCGCCTCGAGCGTCAGCGCAAAGGCTGCCTCGTCGAGATCGGGAACGACGTGGTTCAGCGCGAACGGACGATCCGTTCTCTCTCGAAGGTCTGCAAGGTCTCGCTGCAACTGGTCCAGGGGCCGCTGCCAGACTCCGAGGCTGCCGAGACCACCCGCATTCGACACCGCGGCCGCGAGCGCGGGCGAGGTGAAGATGCTCATGCCGGCCTGGATCACAGGAACGTCGATCTTCAGCAGTTCACACAGCCGCGTTCGCAGCACCAGCAAGCCCCCCTTGTTGTCCGACGCTCGAACGCTGCCACCCGCGAAGACCGCTGTAAAGCGCCCGACGCCCGGTGAGAGAGCACCGGCTGGCACGCCAGCGCTCGGGAATGTCCCTTGAGCTCCCGGTTCCGACATTCGCTTGCACCGTCGATCGGACGGCCCGCGAGCCAGCCGGCTCGGGCGTAGCGTGCACCTGCCGCGCACGGGCGCCGACGTGACGGCGAGCGTCTGCGATGCGCGTTCGCAATCGGGTCGGGTCGGTGCTCGCGGGGATTCTGACGCGCGACCGAGCCGGGCGGCAGTTCGCCGACGTCGTGTAGCGTCGGGTCGGTGCACATCGTGCGGGTGGGCGTGGCCGTTGCGGCGACGGTGGTGGTGGCGGCGACGCAACTGGTCTCCCCGACGCCCGCCCGGGCGGAGCCCAAGGGGTTCCTCGATGTCGGCCTGGTCGCCGTGGGCCCGGCGAACAATGATCAGTCGCTCGTCGCACGCGTCCGGCTCGGGTGCTTCTCCAAGGATTACGGCGTCGACGCCGACGTGCTCGTGCGCACGCGAGCCGGCCGAGTGCGGGTGACACGGAAGGTGCGCGCGGCGGACGACGAAGCCGACGTTGCCGCGACGGTGCGTCTCGAAGGCCGAGCGAGCGCGGATCCGGCCGTCTATGCCGGGACCATCCAGGCGAACATCGTCGAGTACGAGAACGACCTCGGACACGAGGTCGTGTCCCGCCGGTGCGAGCGACGAGGCGACTGGAGCGCCCGGGTCACGTCCTCGACCGCGACCGGTCGCGTCATCCGCGGCGGGCCGGTACACGCCTTTGCGGCGGTGGACGTGGCGGGCTCATCGGCGACAGTCGATGTGCTCTCCGGGATCGAGGATCGCCAGCCGGTCGTGGCGCACGCCGAGCTCGACGCTGAGCGGTTCCGGTGGACCGTCGACGCCCCGGAGCTCGCGGACGGCGTCGGTGCGGGGGAGCGCTCGGTCTGGGTTGTCAGCGGTGGCGACACCATCACCCGCCTGCGGGGAGATGACGGGGAGAAGGTCCTCGACCGCACCATCCCCGACTCGTACGACTGTTGCGATGTGCTCTCGCCCCCCATTGCCGTGACGCCCGACGCGGTCTTCGTGCCGGGTGGAGACTTCCCGGAGATCGTGCGCTTCGATGCCCGAACGGGCTCGCCCCAGTCGCTCGACCTCGAGGTTCTCGATCTCGAGGTCGGCAAGGACGACGTCGTGGTCGACGTGGCGACGCAAGGCGACGACCTGTATGCCGCGGTCGAGCTCGACGCCGGAGGCTTCATGCTGCTGCGCGTCGATGCGCACACGGGCGCGACCCTCGCGTCGCGGTCGCTGGGCGACGAGTTCTACGACGTTCAGCTCCGCAGCGACGGCACGACGCTCTGGGGCGCGTTCACCGTGCAGGACGACGAGATGATGGTGGTCGAGCGTCTCGATCCCGCGACCCTTGCCGCCGTCGCCCGTGTCGTGTTACCCGAATGGTCCGAGATCGCTGTGGCCGAGCCGGGCTTCTGGTTGGCGCACACGTGCTATCCGGATGAAATCGTCTGCGACCCCGCCGGCGACCTCGCGGGCGGCGAGGCCGTCGCGTACGACGCAACCACGCTCGCACCAACCATGACGGTTCCACTCCGCGGCGACCTCACGGCCGCGGGCGGACACGCGTGGCTCTTCAACAGCAACCTCGGCGCGTTGATCGAACTCGGGTAGGCCAGATCGACCGGGTGTTCACTCTTCGGTTGGCAAGTTGCTGGTGGGGAAGTCAGGCCGCGTGGGTGTCGGAAATCCATCGGTGCTGGTCAGAGGCTTGTGTTCGTCGGGGTTCGCAACGGTTGGCCCCGGCCGCGTCGGTCAGGCGCCAGTTGCGAGCTCGTCGAGGACGCGGTGCGCCAGGTCGACGGCGTCTTCGAGGTCGAGCGCTTGGCCCTGGTCCCATGCGGCCGCGAACTCGTCTGGGGCCATGGTGCTCGCGAGGCGCTCCCGGGTGCGCCGCTGCATCTCCACGTCGCGCGGGGCGCCGCCGAGCCCGAGGGCGTCGCGCCGTCGGTCGGCCGCGGCCAGGAGGTTGACCGCGGCGCCGGGATCGTGGCCGACCGCGAGCGTCGCGGTAAGGCCCATGGCCAGGCTGAGGTAGTAGTGGTTGGCGACTTGCTCGAACTGGGCCAGTGACTCACCGACGGCACGTGCGGCGAGCGACAGCTCGCCGAGGCGGAGACGCGCGATACCCAGGAAGAACAGCAGCTGCCCGGAGAGGACGGGACTGTAACTCGTCTTGTGAGTCATGCCCTTGGCCTCTTCGAGGAGCGCGAGGGCACGCGCCGGGTCGGTCGCCATCCGCGCGAATCCCGACGCCTGCAGCGCCATGGTCAGGCCATGGCGGTTGCCGAGCCGTCGCGCCATCTCGACGCCGTCGTCGGTCAGCGGAACGGCCCGCGTCTCGTCAGCGCCGAGGGCGCAGATCATGCCGAGGCCCCAGAGGCTCTCGAGCTCGTCGAATGCTTCGCCACGCTCGCGGGCCGCGGCGAGCGCCTCCTCACATCGCTGCACCGCCAGTTCAGGGCGATTCTCTTCGAGCGCGAGGATGCCGAGCATCCGCAAGGTGAAGGGCAGCGGCGGCTCCCCCGCCTCGGTGGAGCAGCGCAGGCTTCCTTCGAGCATGGCTCGCCCGTCTTCGTAACGGCCGAGATCCATCGCGTGCGAGCCGGCCCAGGCCATGACCTGGGCCCGAATCCCCGCGGGCGCGTCGGGTGCCATCGCGAGTGCGGTCTCCATCCACATGAGGCCGTCGCGCCGGTTCCCGTACCCCAGCCAGTAGAGGCTCAACGCGCTCGACATCGTCAGCAATGCGTCCGCGTCTTCGTTGTGGCGCGCCCGGGCGAGCGCAACTCGTAGGTTGTCGTCGTCGGCAATCAGTCGCTCGACCCACGCATCGTCGTCCGCTCCTTCCAGGTGGGGGGCGGCGGTGACCGCGAGCTCGCGGTAGTGCACCAGATGGCGGTCCTGCACGCGTTCGGACTCGTCGACGTCGGCTGCCTCCTCGAGGCGATCCCGGGCATACTCGCGCATGGTCTCGAGCAGGCGGTACCGCACCGCACCTTCGGACTCGTCGGCGACGAGGATCGACTTGGCCACGAGTGCCGCGAGCA
>JALHSW010000401.1 GCA_022865365.1 Acidimicrobiia bacterium
CGACCCGTCCTCGTGAAGGGCAACGACCAGGTGCTCTACGGGGGCATGCAGCGACTGAGCGAGAACTCGGTGCTCAACATGAAGAACAAGTCGCACTCGGTCACCGCCGAGATCGACGTGCCCGAGGGCGGCGCCAACGGCGTCATCATCGCCCAAGGCGGTGCCTTCGCCGGCTGGAGCCTCTACCTCCACGAGGGCAAGCCCAAGTACTGCCACAACCTGGCGGGTCTGATGCGGTTCTACGTCGAGGGCTCCAAGGCCGTCCCCAAGGGCAAGCACCAGGTGCGCATGGAGTTCGCGTACGACGGGGGCGGGCTCGCCAAGGGCGGCACTGCCACCCTCTTCATCGACGGCAAGAAGGTCGGCGACGGCAAGATCAACGCGACCGTGCCGATGATCTATTCGGGCGACGAGACCTGCGATGTGGGCCGCGACATCGGCACCCCGGTGAGCGAGGACTACACCTCGGCCGACAGCGCGTTCACCGGCAAGGTCCACTGGGTGGAACTCCACGCCGGTGACGACAACCACGACCACCTGATCTCACCCGAGGAGCTCATGCGCGTGGCGACGACGATCCAATGAGCAAGCCGCGAGTGCTCTTCGTGTACTACTCGTACACCCAGCAGACCAAGAAGATCGTCGACGCGATGGCCGAGGTGCTCGGTGCCCGCGGCTGCGACGCGGAGCTGGCCGCGATCGAGTTCGTCGATCCCCGCTACGCCGAGCGCTTCAAGACCTTCCCGATGCCGCGCCCGTTCCTCGAGGTCCTCGGCATGATCCCGGCCGAGTTCCTCCGGCGCCCGGGCAAGATCAACATTCCCGACGTCGTCACCGAGGCCGAGTACGACCTCGTGTGCTTCGGCTCCCCCACCTGGTGGCTGTCCACCAACGTGCCGATCAAGGCGTTCCTCGAGTCGGAGACCGCGGGGAAGGTCCTGAAGGGAAAGCAGTTCACCGCCGCGGTGGCGTGTCGCCGCTACTGGAAGCACAACCTGAAGACCGTACGGCGCCGCGGAACGAAGCACGGCGGCACCTGGGTCGACGGCATCCACTTCCGCTACCAGGGTGGGCAGGTGCGCTCGCTGCTCTCGCTGATCAGCTACCTCGGATCCGGCGAGAACCGCGACAAGTACCTCGGCGTGAAGATCCCGCCGACGAACCTGCAGGGTGACCAACTCGACGAGGCGCGCGCCTTCGCGGGCCAACTCGCCGATCGGCTCGTCGCAGGAGATTCGCGGCCGACGAACGCTTGAACCCGCAGGTCAACTCGGGAGCAGTGCCCAGCGCTGGGCCGGAAGCCCACTGCTGAGCGGCCGGCGCTCAGATTCGCCGGCGACGCCCCCGGCCCGGTGTCACGACCGCGCCGACCACTGCCGCCTTGGCCACGGGGGAAGGCCCGGGGGTGACGGCTCGGGTGACGACGGCGGCCTTGGCGACGGGCGCGCCGACCACTCCTACGCGTCCTCTACGTCCTGGTCCCAGTGGCATGTCAGGCTCCTTCTGATTCGAGTGCTTCGTCGGCCTCGATGGCGGCAATGATCGCCTGGGCCGGGATGCGGCCGTTGGCGATGAGCTGGCCGCCGGCGCGGCGCACGGCCGACGCGAACGGTGCCGCCCACAGGTTCTCGTAGACGAGGACACCGGCGACGCTTCCCGGGTCCATTGCGGCTGCGAGGTGCTCGACGTCGTCTTCGGCGAGGAACTCTGCGAGCTCGGCCTCGAGGGCCTGGAACGGTCCGATGTCGTCGAGGTCGGAGAGCTCCATGGCCTCGATGGCGCCGTCCTGGTCCTTCGCCAGGATCAGGAGGTCGATGACGCGGATGGACCCCGCCTCGACCAGCGCCACGAGCTCTTCGATTGCCTCCCCGTTGAAGTTCCTCTGTCCGGCAGGGAACTCGACGATGATGAAATCGACGGGTCCGAGCTGATCGAGCGGGTCACCGGTCATGCTGCATCCATTTCGTTGAGCTGGCGGAGGTGGATCGACGCGCGCCACCCTACTGGGGGTCGATCGTCCGGGTTCGGTGCGGTGGGTGAGGATGGTCGCCGAGCCGCTGAGACGGAGCCGACGCGCGGTTCCTCGCAATGTTGCGGTGGCGACGCCGGCCCGAGTACCCGTCTGGTCACCAGAGGGTGATGGGGCGGGGGTGTGGGTGCTTTCGTAGCCGCCCGTCTTTGGTGACGAGCCGCCAACCGTGCTCGATGGCGGTGGCGTAGATCAGTCGGTCGGCCGGGTCGCCGGGGAACGACGTCGGCAGGGAGACCGCAGCCGCCGCGACGTTTGGAGTCATCCCGATCGTTCGCACCTGTTCGGCCAACCCCTCGAGCCATGAGCGGATCGGTATCGCCACGACGATCCGCTCGTGTGCTGCGAGCCAGGCGAGCTCGAACCAGCAGATCGACGCGACTGCAAGCTCCTCGGCGGCATCGAGCGCCTCGACCGCCGCGTCGCTCAACCGGTCCGGCTCGGCGGACCACCAATGAACGACGTGAGAGTCGAGGAGCAGCGTCGTCACGACAGGTCCCAGGTTGCTCCGGTCGCGAACAGCTCCTCGTCGCCCGCCGCGCTCATGGCCACACCGACGAACTTGCCCTTCAGGGCCTGGGGCCCGGCGCCGGGAACGAGCCGCGCGACCGTGCGGCCGTGCTTGGTGATCTCGATCTCTTCACCAGCCGCGACGTCATCGAGCAGCCCGAGGATCTTCGCCTTCGCCTCCGTTGCGGTCACTTTTCTGGTCATGCGATCATACTACAGGTCATCGTGAGGCCACCCGCCCCTCCTCGCCCCGCGACGGACTAGCGGGCGGCGACCTCGAAGGCATCGGGGTCGGGCGTCGCGGTGCGCCGGCGGAACTCCGTCATCGAGAACGGCCACTGGGTGACGACCCGGCCGCTCGGGGTTCGGTAGTAGCCGTTGCAGCCGGCCTGCCACACCGTGACGTGCTCGATGCCGTCCTGGACC
>JALHSW010000037.1 GCA_022865365.1 Acidimicrobiia bacterium
CCGGATCAGGCCTGCACGATCAGGCGTGCTCCGTCAGGGCGACGGATGATGCTCGGGGAGCCAGTGCCACGAGCGCACGAAGATGAACGCGGCACCGAGGCCGAGGAACGCGAACGAGATGATGTCGGAGATCCCGCGCTGGCGCACGACGTCGTCGTTGCCGGAGCCGAACGTGCTCGGCGCGATGACCTTGAACAGCCCGTAGAAGCCCCTGGTCGCGGCGACGATCACGATGATCGCGGCGACGAAGGACGCGCCGTAGAGCGCCGCCCGGGCGACGCGCCCGGGGGCCTGCTTCGGGAAGCCGTCGGCCGGCACGAGCTTGCGGGCGCGTCGGACGTGGAACACGAACACGACCGAGGCTGCGATCCCGAGCAACGCGGTGCGCGCGGCCATCCGGTAGTCGGCGTCGTCACTGTGCGCGACCCCCCCACCGCCACCACGGCTGCCGCCGAGCCCGGGAATCCGGCTCGCGCCCGGGATCTGGTCGAGGATGTCGCGCAACGCCTTGGGGATCCCGCTCCCACCGCCCGCCCGAGGGGCCTTGTCGACGATGAGGTCGGTGAGCGCGTGCACCGTCCCGAAGAACGCCAGCAGTGCGACGAACACGGCGACGATCGTGATCGCACCGAGGTACCGCGCCTGCGTTCGGATGCCGTCGGGGTCGTCGTCCTTGCGCCCTGCGACCAGGATGAGGATGACGACGACCAGCAGCGGGATCAGGAACACAACCAGACCATCGTGCCCGCCGTGTCCTCCCTGGATTCCGTTCAGCAGGCCCATGATGCTCCCTCCGGTCGAGATCTATTCTGCCGCGCGGGCGAGCTCACCGGGGCCACCCCGGCGCTCACCCTGCGGGGCGAGCTTGGGGCCTTCCTCGATGAGGCGATCGACCGTCCAGCGCTCCTTGTCGTTCGTGATCTTCTCGGCGATCGAGTACGACTGGTACCGGGCGACGGTGTCGCCCTGCACGAAGAACGTCTCTCCCGTGAAGGGACACGCCTCGGCACCGAGATAGGCGATCAGCGGCGAGATGTTCTCGGGTGCCCACGCGTCGAACTTCGACGGGTCGTCGGGTGCCTTGACCAGGTCCTCGAGCCCGGGCGTCGTCTCCGTGAGTCGCGTCCGCGCCATCGGCGTGATCGCGTTCGAGCGCACGCCGTAGTTGGCGAGCTCCATCGCGCAGATCGCGCTGAACGTCGCGATCCCACCCTTCGCCGCGCCGTAGTTCGTCTGACCGACGTTGCCGAGCACGCCGGAGGTCGACGACGTGTTGATGATCGAACGGTCGGCCTTCTTCTCGGCCTTGGCCTGCTCGCGCCAGTAGCCCGCGGCGTGGCGCGTCGGGCAGAAGTGGCCCTTCAGGTGCACCGCGATCACGGCGTCCCAGTCGGCCTCGGTCATGTTCACGAGCATCCCGTCGCGCAGGATCCCGGCGTTGTTCACGAGGATGTGCAGATCGCCGAAGGTCTCGACCGCGAGGTCGACGAGGTTCTTGGCGCCATCGAAGTCGGCGACGCTGTCGGTGTTGGCGACCGCTTCGCCACCCATCCCGTGGATCTCGTCGACCACCTGCTGTGCGGGGGCGCGGTCGTCGCCCTCCCCGTGGATGTCGCCGCCGAGGTCGTTCACCACGACCTTGGCGCCTTCGGAGGCGAAGTACAGCGCGTGCTCGCGGCCGATACCGCGCCCCGCGCCGGTGATGATCGCGACGCGACCGTCGAGAGAGCCCATTTGGTGATTCCTTCCTGCGAACCGGTTCGCGATGCTAGGCGGTCACGCCTGGCAGCGACCAAGGGGGCAAGGGAGGAAGGGAGGAAGGGAGGAAGCGGGCTACAGGAAGAGGGTCACCTTCGCGCCCCGCTTCACCATGGTGCCGGCGGAGGGATCCTGGGCCCGCACCTTCGCGCCGGGGCTGAAGTTCTGGACGTCGGCGGAGAGCCCCGCCGCCTTCAGCGCCTGGCTCGCGGCCTCGACACTCTGACCGATGACGCTGGGGACCGCGATGAGCTCGGGCCCCTTGCTCACGAGCACGCCGACCTCGGAGTCGCGCGGCGCCTGCTGACCCGCGGCCGGGTCGGTGCCGATGACCGTGCCGACCGCGATCGTGTCGCTGAACTCCTCGCGCTTGACCGGCTTGATCCGCTTGGCCGAGATCGTCGCGGCCGCGTCGTCGTAGGTCTTCCCCGCCACCTCGGGGACCTCGACCGGTGCGGGACCGTCGCTCACGATGAGCTTGACGGTCGACTCGGGCGGCGCCTGACCGCCACCGGCCGGTTCGGTGCCGAGCGTGACGTCCTTGGGGACGTTCTCGTCGAAGCGTCGCTCGACCGCGACGACGAAGCCGGCCTGCTCGAGGAGCGGCTGGGCCTCGGCGAGTGGCTTCCCCGTCACGTCGGGCAGCGGAACCGGCGGTGGACCGCGCGACACCACGACCTCGATCTCGTCGCCGGAGGCGATGAACTCGCCCGGACCCGGGCGTTGCTCGATCACCAGGCCGGCCGGGTCGTCGCTCGTGCGCCGCTCGACCACCGTCATGAGGAGCTCGGCGTCGGTCGCGCTCACCTTGGCCGCCGCGTTGTCGAGACCAACCAGACTCGGCACCGCGACGTGCGGCCCGCCCCCGGCGGCACCCAAAGCCACCATCGCGACGCCCGCCGCGAGCACGACCGCGACGGCGATGCCGACGACCCACGGCACCATGCTGCGGCGGAACTGTGGCCGACTGGGGACGGCGATCGCGAGCGGCACCGCATCGTCGGCGACGCCGACCTCACCGGTCGCGACGTCCTGGTCGAAGGCGCGCCCGAGCGGGGCATGGCGGGTCGAGTCGACGTCGTCGAGCATCTCGCCGATCCCTGCGATCGGCAGTGCACCCGGCGACGGGAGCGTCCGCGCCGCTGCGGTGAGATCGGCGCCCATCGCGGCGGCGTCGGGGTAGCGATCCTGCGGCTCGGGGCGTCCGGCGCGTGCGATCACCGGGACCAGCTGACCGAGTGCGGCCGGTGCCTCGATCCCGCGACTCGAACGCGCCGCCATGGTGCTGATGGCGGTGTCACCGACGACCGGCACCTCGCCGGTGCACGACTCCACCAGCACGATGGCAAGGGAGTACAGGTCGGCGCGGCCGTCGAGCGGCTTGCCGCCGGCCTGCTCGGGTGCCGCGTACCGCGCGGTCCCCACGATGGTGCCGGCCGGCTCCGTCCACGACGCCTCGGCCAACGCGCGCGCGAGCCCGAAATCGGCCACACGCACGATGCCGTGCTCGTCGAAGAGCAGGTTGGCCGGCTTGATGTCGCGA
>JALHSW010000402.1 GCA_022865365.1 Acidimicrobiia bacterium
ATGTCGCTCGCGCCCTGCAGCAGCCGTTGACCGTCCACGACGCGCTGACCGTGGCTCGCGTGCTCACCTTGCCCGGCGTACGGCTCGAGCACCGACTGCCCCGCCTCCTTGACCTGGATGAACAGCGGATCGTCGTTGTCCTTGCCGAGCAGCAACCCGATCCAGCACCGGGTGCCGACACTGCCGACGCCGACGACCTTGCGGGCGAAGTCGACGAGGCGGTAGCTCTCGACGAGCTGCCGGATATCCGGGGCCAGGCTCTGGCGATAGCCGCGGAACTTGTCGTGGAGCCACGCCCGCTGCTCCTCCGGATCCATCTCGATTCCCTCGTGGGCCGCGAGCTCGTCGAGCGGCACGACGAACGGGGGATCGCTCGTGATGTGGAACTCGCCGTCGACCTCGTGCGTGAGCTTGCTGAGGGCCTTCGTACTGTCCTTCGACTGGGCCTTCGTCGCGATCGCTTCGATGCGCTTCACATGTGCGGCGCTGACCTCACTGCTCCAGCGCGCGAGCACCGAGTCGATGTCGAGGCGTGCGTACCACGTGTCGAGGTTCGTGAAGCCGGCGAACTGCGCCATCGTCTCGCGGTACGAGCGCACGCAGTAGAGCACGAGCTCGCGCGCCTGCTTCGCCGAGAACTCCCGTGACCGGGCCGCGATCTCGAAGCTGGCCGCGAGTCGCTTCACGTCCCAGTCGAACGGGCCCGGGTTGGTCTCGTCGAAGTCGTTGATGTCGAACACGAGGGTGCGGTCGGGCGCGGCGAAGCCGCCGAAGTTGGCGAGGTGCGCGTCGCCGCAGCACTGGACGCGCAAGCCCGAGTCGGGGGTGGTGGCGAGATCGGACGCCATGACGATCGCGGCGCCGCGGTAGACCGTGAACGGCGACTCGAGCATCCGTTCGTGGCGGACACCGACCAGCTCGGGGACCCGCGTCACCTCCTGCGATGCCAGCAGGGAGCCCGGATCGGGGCGCGAGGCAGACGGTGTCCACTCCGCGTGGCCCGAGCGTGGCGCCGCGCTCCGCGCCGCCTTGCCCAGGGCGACGCGCTCGGCAACGTCGAGGTGGACGATGGGCTCGAGGGTCGGGCCGGGTTCGGGACGATGGTCGACGCTGGACATGGGACCTCACTTCGAGAGTGTTTCGTGGCATCCGCCGCGGAGCCATGCGCGATGGGTGGCGGGGGCGTATTGTGCCCCGGACGCGGCCGCACGACCGCTTCGCCGCGGCCGCGTGTCGCCGTACTGGCGGCACAGCCTGGAGACGGTGCGCCGCCGCGGAACCAAGCACGGCGGCACCTGGGTCGACGGCATCCACTTCCTCTACGAGGGCGGCCAGGTGCGCTCGCTCCCGTCGCTGATCAGCTACCTCGGATCGGGCGAGCTCGTCGATCGCCTCGTCGCCGCCGGTTCGCCTGCGGAGAGCACCCAGCACCGGCCGGGGACCCGCAGCCCCGCGCCGTCACCAGATGGTGATCGGGCGGGGGTGCTTGGTGATCTCGATCTCTTCACCGGCCGCGACGGCATCGAGCAGCCCGAGGATCTTGGCCTTCGCCTCGGTGGCAGTCACTTTTCTGGTCATGTGGTCATATTTCGGGTCATCGGGAGGCGGCGGGCCCTCCCGCGAGATGGCCGGGGCCCTAGCGGGCTGCGACCTCGAAGGCGTCGGGGTCGGGCGTCGCGGTGCGCCGGCGGAACTCCGTCATCGAGAACGGCCACTGGGTGACGACCCGGCCGCTCGGGGTTCGGTAGTAGCCGTTGCAGCCGGCCTGCCACACCGTGACGTGCTCGATGCCGTCCTGGACC
>JALHSW010000038.1 GCA_022865365.1 Acidimicrobiia bacterium
CGAGGGAGCCGCCGCGTTCGTGCGCGCCGCGCGAGATGAGCTCGGAGGGCTCGACATCCTCGTGGCGAACGGCGGCGGGCCACCGCCGGGCCGCTTCGCCGACGTCTCCGATCCGCAGGAATACGCGCGCGCCTTCGAGCTCAGCTGTCTCTCGACGATCGCGATGTGCGCCGAGGCCATGCCCACGATGCAGGCCCAGCAGTGGGGACGCGTCGTGGCCATCACGTCGATCGCGGTCCGTCAGCCGATCCCGTACCTCATCCTCTCGAACACTGCGAGGGCGGGCCTGACCGGCTTCCTGAAGACGCTCGCTCGCGCAGTTGCGCCCGATGGTGTGACGGTCAACTCCCTCCAGCCAGGCTTTCACGACACCGAGCGGCTCCGCTCGCTCGGCGCCGCGGACACGACCGGGGTCCCTGCCGGGCGCCTCGGTACGGCGGCGGAGTTCGGTGCCGTCGCCGCGTTCGTGTGTTCGGAGCACGCCGCGTTCCTCACCGGCGCAGCGATCCCCGTCGACGGCGGGGCCAACGGGGGCCTCCAGTGAGCGGGCCCACCACCGAACCCGCGAACGGTGCCACGACCGGACCGCCAACGACCGGACCACTGCGTCATGTCGTCGGCCTGATCTGGAAGCCCCGCACCGCCGTGCAGATCGCGCGCTGACCCGGTCGGGACGACCTGGAGGAGTACCGGCGCCGCCTACGCTCGACCCATGGGCCGACGCGTGCTGACCGTGCCGAACGCCCTGAGCTTCGTTCGGCTGCTGTGCATCCCGCTCTTCCTGTGGCTGCTCTTCGGGGTCGATGAGCGCACGGCTGCGTTTCTCCTGCTCGGGTTCCTGGGAGCCACCGACTGGGTCGACGGATGGATCGCGCGGCGCTATCACCAGGAGAGCGAGCTCGGCAAGATCCTGGACCCCGTGGCCGACCGGGCCGTGCTCGTCACCGCGGCGATCGCGCTCACCGCTGACGGCGTCGTACCGCTGTGGGTCGGGATCGCCGTACTCGCCCGGGAGGTGGCGATCAGCATCGCCACCCTCGCACTCGCGGCTGCGGGGGCGCGGCGCATCGACGTGCAATGGGTCGGCAAGGCCGGCGCGTTCTTCCTGTTCTTCGCGTTCCCCGGCTTTCTCTGGGTCGACACGCTCGGCCCGGGCGCCTTCCGCGACCTCATCTCGTTCGCGACCTGGACGCTGACCGCCCTCGGCCTCGGCTTCAGCTACTACGCCGCGTTCACCTACGTCCCGCTCGCCCGGACGGCACTGCGCGACGGGAGGGCCGATCGAGCGCACCACTCCACCAAACAGCCGGTCGAGCAGCCGGTCGAGGGAGAGGTGTCGGTGTGAAGGCCGTCATCCTCGCCGGCGGTGAGGGCACGCGCCTGCGGCCGCTCACGAGCAACCAACCCAAGCCCATGATCCCGCTGGTCAACCGGCCGATGATGGAGCACATCGTCACGCTGCTCGCGCGCCACGGTTTCGACGACATCGTCGTCACGGTCGCGTACCTCGCGAACCACATCCGCAACTACTTCGGTGACGGCTCCGACTTCGGGGTCACCATGCGGTACGCGACCGAGGAGTCACCGCTCGGGACGGCAGGGTCCGTGCGGAACGCCTCGGTCGAACTCGACGACACGTTCCTCGTGATCTCGGGCGATGTGCTCACCGACATCGACCTCAGCGCGTTCGTCGACGCGCACAAGGACCACGACGCGTTCGCGTCGATCGCGTTGAAGCGTGTCGAGAACCCGGTCGACTTCGGGATCGTGATCACCCGACCCGACGGCCGGATCGAGCGATTCCTCGAGAAGCCGACCTGGGGCCAGGTGTTCTCCGACACGATCAACACCGGCATCTACGTGCTGGAGCCCGAGGTGTTCGACTTCATCCCGGAGGGCGACGTGGTCGACTTCGCGAGCGATGTGTTCCCGGCGGCACTCGACCGCGGGCTCACGCTCCACGGATACATTGCCGACGCGTACTGGGAGGACGTCGGTACGACCGAAGCGTACCTGCGGGCCCATGCCGACGTGCTCGACGGCAAGGTCGACGCAGAGATCACCGGATTCGAGCTCGGCGACGGGATCTGGATCGATGAGGGTGCGGTGGTCGACCCGAGCGCCCGGGTCGAGGGACCGGTGGTCATCGGCGACAACTGCCGCATCGAGGCGGGCGTGCGGCTCTCGGCGTACACCGTCCTCGGGTCCGACGTCGTCGTGAAGAGCGATGCGTTCCTCGAACGCAGCATCTGCCACGACCACGTCTACGTCGGCCGCTCGGCTCGGCTCCGCGGTGCAACGATCGGGCGGTCGAGCGACCTGCGGGCGCACTCGCGCGTCGAGGAGGGCGTGGTCGTCGGCGACGAGTGCTTCATCGGTGAGCGCGCGGTGGTGAACGCCGGCGTGAAGGTGTACCCGTTCAAGTCGGTCGAGGACGACGCTGTTGTCACGTCATCGATCGTGTGGGAGACGAGGGGAGCGCGGACGCTCTTCGGGCGCCGGGGGATCCGCGGACTTGCCAACGTCGACATCACGCCCGAGGTCGCCGTCCGGGTCGCGATGGCCTACGGCACCGCGCTCAAGCGCGGCTCGGTGGTGACGACGAGCCGCGACACGAGTCGAGCCGCTCGGGCATTGAA
>JALHSW010000403.1 GCA_022865365.1 Acidimicrobiia bacterium
ACATCAACCATTTCTCGCTCCCCCTCCTCGACCGACTCCTCGGCAACTACGGATTCGCGCCGATCGAGGAGGAGACGCGCACGGTGCTCTGCTCCGCCAACGACGAGTACCCCGTCGCATTCGGTCTCTGGAAGCAGACGCAAGCTTCGCGTTCCGTCAATCCCGCAGACCCGGACCTGCAGCTCGCCGGCGGCGTCAGGCGGTACGTCGATCGATCGCGAGAGCTCCTCGAGCGCATCGATGGACGCCTTCGCCAAGTGGTCTCGTCCGGCGACGAGGTCATGGTGTGGGGCGCCGGCCAGCTCACCATGAAGCTCTTGCGCGACACTGTCCTGGCCGAGGCGGACGTCATCGGCATCATCGACAGCTCACCGCAGAAGCAGGGGCTGCATTTCGCGGGCGTCTCGGTGATCCCACCCGAGGCGGCGACCACCGAATCGTGCCCGGTCGTGATCGGATCTATCCATCACGCACCAGAGATCGCGCGGGCAGCCGGGGCTCGTCTCGGCGAACATCGGCGGCTCGTGTTCCTGACGGCTGGCCCTGATCGCGGCGTTGTGTGATGGGGCGATGAAGTGGGTTGAGCCGCAGGAGATCAGGTGTCGTCCTCGGCGAAGCCGAGGGCCGCGCGCTCGATGAAGATCGGGCGAGCTCGCGACTCCTCGTAGATCATGCCGACGTACTCGCTCACGAGTCCGAGCAGCAGGAACAGGAACCCGGCCAAGAGCAGGCTGAGTGCGACGAGGGTGCCGAATCCGGGGAAGGGGACCCCGAAGAAGAGGGCCTGCACCGTGAGCACGACGATCGCCACGAACGACAGTGCAGACAGACCAAACCCGAAGAAGGGGATCGCCTTGAGCGGCACGCGCGAGCTCGCCAAGATCCCTCGGATGGCGAATCCGAGCGTCGGGATCACGCGGTAGTGCGAGACGCCCGCATGGCGTTCGGGGCGGTCGTAGGTGATCCCAGCCGACCGGAACCCGAGCCAACCGAACATCGCACGCACCATGCGGTTGCGCTCGCGGAGTTCATTGAAGGCTTCGTAGACCCGGCGGTCGACGAGTCGGAAATCGCTGACGTCGCGCGGAACGCTGTCCGAGGTGAGCTTGTTGATCGTCCAGTAGAAGGCGGCAGCACAGAATCGGCGGAACCAGCTCGAGCCCTCGCGATTCGCGACGATGCCGTACACGTTCTCGTATCCGGCCTCCCACTGCTCGACCATCTGCGGGATGATCTCCGGAGGATCCTGGAGATCGGCGCTCATGATGACAGCCGCGTCGCCGGAGGCCCGGAGCAGTCCGGCCGTCATCCCTCCCTCCATCAAGAAGTTGCGGGACAACTGCACGATCTTGAAGCGATCGTCTTCTGCCCTGATCTTCAGGAGCCGTTCGTAGGTGTCGTCGACAGAGCCGTTCTCGACGATGATGACCTCGAAGCGGTACCGGGCGAGCTCGTCGAACACCAGGCGGAGGCGACGGGCGAGCTCGTCGACGCAGTCCGACTCGTTGTACGCGGGGATCACGACCGAGATCAGCGGTCGCTCAGCACGCTGGTCCGGTGTCACGGGAGCTTCCAGACGATGCACTGACCGGTCGGAAGATAGAACGGGTCATCGGGCCATGACGCGACAAACTCTTCGTAGCCGGTCGGCATCAGATGAACTTGAAGACTCTCGCCGCGACCTCGGGAGCAAGATCGGGTGACATGAGGTGCAGCGGCTGGGACTCCATGCTGCCGGTCGCCGTGACCCGACTCGTGATCTTCGGGTAGTAGGTCTGTTCAGGGTCGACGTGGAGGACGAAGCCATGGGGACCCGCCTCGTCGAGCGCAGAGCGGACCGCGCTCGAGCTATCCCAGTCCGGTCCGAGCTCCATGACAGGGATCCCGAACGCGCCGAAAAGCTGACCCCAATCCGGAAACCCAAGACCAGTGCGCGTGTCGCAGCCGAGGTAGTGCCCGCCCATGTGATTCCGCTGGGTCATGCGGATCGACGCGTAGCCCTCGTTGCTCATGATGAAGATCTTGAGGTTCAGATTGTTCACCGCGACAGTTGCCAACTCCTGGAGGTTCTGACAGAAGCCGCCGTCGCCCTCGACCATGAGCACCCGCCGCTCAGGGTGCGCGATGGCCGCGCCGATGGCACCGCTGAGGCCGTAGCCCATGCTCGCGAGCCCCTTGTCGGTGATCACGACCTGCCCGCGCTTCTGGAGGAACGCCTGCATCGCAACCGCGTTCGCGCCGCCACTGCTGCAAGGGATCACGACGTCGTCGCGCGTCGCGAGTTCCGAGAGCGAGAGGTAGAAGTCGTAGGGGGACACGAAGCCCGGTCCGGTCTCGTTCGCCGCTTCGCTGAGCTGGAGGAGTTCTTTCACGTTCCGGCAGAACGACACCCATTCCTCGTAGCCGCGATACGCGCGCGCGGCGAGTGCGAGCAGCGCCGCGTTCGCGTCGCCGGCCACGGCGACGTCGACGGTCGGGTGCCCCTTCTTGAGCTCGCTCGTGTCGATGTCGAACTGGACCACCCGGGCCTTGGGCGCGAACGCCTGCCAATTGAACCCGGTCTGCTGGATCCCCAGCCGCGTACCGAACGCAACGACGAGATCGGCCTGCTGCAGCAGCACGTTCGCGTAGCGCTGACCCCACGTGTTCGGCCGTCCGAAGTAGTACTCCTCGTCGGCACCGATCCGATCGGCCCCGTTCCAGGTCGTCATCAGGGGTACGGCGCAGGCGCCGAGCACGTCTCGAACCTCGTCGGCTGTCGCTCGCGATACACCCCCACCGATGAGCCAGACGGGCCGCTCCGCCTCCTGCATCATCGTGTCGATGAGAGGCACCGCTCGTTCGGCTGCCGCGAGAGCTGCGACTCGACCGGTCCCTTCGTGAGACTCGTCAACCTGGCCGCGTCGAGGCTCGGTTGCGACCGGGGCTCCCTGGACGTCCAGGCAGACTTCGACGAAGACCGGGCCCGGGCGACCGTCGGTGCCGCGGAGGACGACCTCCAGGAACTGCTCGCGTGCGATGGGTGCCTCGATCCGAACCGACGACACCGTCACCGGTTCGACGAGGGAGACTCCATCGATCTCCTGGATGCCCCGCTGGCGCAGAGTGGGCCCCGCGAGGTCCGTGCTCTTGACCTGACCGCCGACGACGAGGAGCTCGCGGCTCTCGAGGTATGCGCCCGCCATCGCGGTCATGATGTTCGTGAGCCCGGGCCCCGCGGTCACGAGCGCGAAAGCCCGGCCCTGCCCCTCCGATTCGTTGAAGTACTCGGCCGCGATGCCCGCGGCGACCTCGTGGACGAAGGGGATGCACTGCATCCGCGTGCGCGCCGCGTCGAGGAGGTGCATGATGTTCCCACCTGCGACAAAGAAGCAGTGGGTGTAGCCGAGTTCACCGAGCCAGTCGACGATGCACTCCGCGTACTTGGTTGACGTGTCTTCCCGAGCCACGACGCGCTAGTCCGGCGCGAGGCCGCGGTCGAGGATCTTCTGGCGGATCGATGGATTGCGCGAATAGGGATTGTCCAGGGCGTCAAGCGTCAGTGGAGCTCCCTGGCTCACCGGCTTCGCGAGCTGCTCGCCGGCGATGAGCTCGCGGCACGACAGCTGACCCTTGAGCAGCGGGACCGCGAGCACGAAGTCCCCATCAACGAGGCGATGGCCCGCCAGGAGATCACGCGCCGCGTACACCCCTCGTACAAGGCCGTCGAGGTAGTCGGTCTCGCGCAGGGTTGGGATGCGCTTGCTCGTACCCGGAGCCCCGCACATGTCCTTGGCTTTGTTGAACGCGCGAAACCACTCGTCGACCTGCTCCGGGAGCGAGCAGTACGGGGACACCGGGATTCCATCGGCTTCGATATCGATGTGGCGCTCGAAGGTCCGAGCCCCCTTGGCGTACGCAATCGAGATCGACGACGACCAATCGTGGTACTCGTGGCTCGAGAACCCGATCGTCACGTCGGGATAGCGCCCGCGGAAGAAGTCGATCTGATTCAACTCCAGTTCGGCGTCTTCGCTCGGATACAGGGACACGCAGTGATTCAGTGCCAGAGCGATGTTCCTGTTCCCGAAGAAGGTGACGAGGTCGTCGATGTCCTTGATCGATGACCCACCCGTCGATGCGATCACGGGCACCTTCGTCGTCGCGATCTTCTCGATCAGCACCCAGTCGTTGATGTCGGAACTCGCGAGCTTGATGATCGGCAGTCCCAATTCGGCGCAAAGATCGACCGACTGCTCGTCGAACGGCGTGGCCATCGGGATGCAGCCGCTCTCCCTGATCGCTCTCGCGAGAGTCGCGAGGTGCTCCCTCGGCATCTTGGTATCGAGTGTCTTCTTGATGTACCGAACGTCGCTGCGGTGCCGGTAGTCGGCATGGATGAACGACTCGACGTCGCGGAACTGGAGCTTGATGGCCGCGCGCACATTGTTGTACCGGACGACCTTCGCGAAGTCGTCCACGATACGCAACCCACGATCGACATCGCCCCAGTGGTTGTTCGCGAGTTCGAGCACGAAGAGTTCGTCGAAGATGTCGCGATTGATCGTCATGCCTGATTCCTCGGGTGGACCATCGACTCGGAGGACGACGAAGACCGTCCCTGAGCCACTTCGTCAGGCACCGATGCTAGTCGCTTGCCGGGTTTTCCGCTCGGCCGGTGGGTCCGGGCCGACCGTGAGCGATCGACGGGCGAGCAGCAGCAAGCTCACCACAGCGATGGCCAACGCGAGTTCGGCCATCCTTGCTGGCAGCGAGCCCGTCCGCGCGGCTTCCCACAGGAGGAGCGGCTTCGTCCGCCAGGCGCCGTGCTGGATGCATCCGTAGTAGTAGGTGGGGTCGTCCTGTACCACCGCTCCGACGGGACAGGCCTTGTCGAGAGTCGCGAGCGCCGCTTCGGCACCTGGATTCCAGACAACCGCGACCTGAGGGATCGCAAACACCACGACCGCAACGGCGACGACCAGGAAGCCGAGTGCGCTTCTCAAGACGCGCCCGACGAACGCCGCCAGCGCGCTCCCACCCGCCACCACGACCGCGACAACGAACGCGGGCGTGAGCGGCAGGCTCAGGCGAGGCCCCCACGCCAGCCATCCGAACGGCGCGTACCAGCTCGCGAGACCTGCCGTGTTGACGACTGCAAGCCCGAGTACGACCGCTGTCGGGAGCCAACCCTTGAGATCGTGGCGCGCTCCCAACTGTCGGATCATCACGATGCCGGCGGCCACGAGAACGAGGCACGCCGACATCCAGAACCAGAGCAAGCCGCCGTTCGGAGCAGCCCACAACGAGACGAAGAGCCGCGCCTTGAGCTCGAACCCCGGCGTCGTGAAATTCGGATCGAGATAGAACGCATTCGTCAGCTCGCCGAAGCGGAAGACGTTGAACCCGACGTTCAAGACCAGACCGATGGCGGCGCCGCTGAGCAGCGCAAGCGTCCACCGGCGTGCCGGGAGCCAGCCATCCTCGGAGTCCCGAGCGCACACGAATCCGAGGACGAGGAGGAAGGGAATCGCAGTCTCCTTCGTGGCTGCCGCGAGCCCGAGTGAGGCGGCGACGAGCAGCGGGGGTGCTCGAAGCACGACGCAGGCAATGAAGGCCAACACGACGGCGGTCGCGAGCATCTCCGCGAAGCTGTTGCGCGAGTACCACAGGAGTGGGCCCGTCAACATCACGACGACGAGCACGTAACCCCACGCCAACTGGAGGGCGCGACGACCGATCACGTAGACGAGAACGAGTGAGGCGAGGAAGGCGACGGCGCTGAGACGCG